>DUVZ01000107.1 GCA_012840785.1 Bacteroidales bacterium | reverse complement strand
TGCAAAAATTGATGGACACCAAAAAAGCAAACGAAATGAATGAATATAAAGCAAAACCTATCAAGTCAGAAATTGTTTTCGACGATTTTACCAAACTAGATTTGCGTGTAGCTACAGTAGTAGAGTGTGAACGCGTTCCTAAAACTGACAAACTACTCCGTTTCTTGCTCGACGATGGAATTGGCAAACGAACCATCCTTTCAGGCATTGCAGAGTTCTACCCCAACCCCGAAGAGTTGGTAGGCAAACAGGTTTGCTTTATTGCCAACCTTGCTCCTCGCAAAATGCGCGGCATCCTATCAGAAGGCATGATTCTCTCTGCCGAGAATGCTGATGGAACTTTGTCATTGATTGAACCAGGAAGTAAAGTAATGCCAGGTAGTACAGTAAACTAAAAATTAATAGCAAACATCATTATACACAAAAACAGCCTTTCTATTTTTGGAAAGGCTGTTTTTCTATAACTATACCATCCAATTTTAAAGTGATGCTGTTTTGTTACCCCTTCCAAAGAAACTACCAATATTCTAAGGCTTTAAAAGAATAAACTTGTAATTTTGGATATTCAACAACAATTACAACCAAAAACAACAATTTGTTTCGATGAAAAATAAAGCTGTATACAAAAAGTTTCTCCCCGACCTACTCGTATTAGTAGCGTTCATTCTTATTTCGTTTGTCTATTTTTCAACCGCCGTAATGGATGGTCGCAAACTATCGCAACACGACTCCCTTGCCGCCATTGGTCAAGGTCAAGAATCACGCGAGTATATGGAGCAAAATGATGGCGAACGTACCCGCTGGCAAAACTCCATGTTTGGAGGAATGCCCACCTATCAAATCGGACCAACCTACAACTCTACAAAACCAATTGATGCAGCAAAAAAAGCTTACCAACTCTTTCTACCCAACTATGTCTATTTAGTATTCATCATGATGCTGGGTTTCTATATCTTAATGCGTGCTTTAAAGGCAAACTATCTAGTGAGTGCACTTGGGGCAATTGTTTGGGCATTTTCATCGTACTTTTTCATTATTATTGCAGCTGGACACTTATGGAAATTCATCACCCTTGCCTATATCCCTCCCACCATTGCAGGGATGATTCTCATATACCAACGAAAATATTGGATAGGAGCTTTCCTTGTTATGGTTTTTGTTGCCTTCCAGCTCTCATCCAACCATATTCAGATGAGCTACTACTTTATGATTGTGATGATAGCCATCGCAATAGCCTATATGGTAGAAGCCATCAAAAAGAAGCAATTTGCGGTTTATGCCAAATCAACCGGTGTAATCATTATAGCAGGACTAATTGGCGTATCAGCCAATATCTCTTCACTCTATCACACTTATGAGTACAGCAAAGAAACCATGCGAGGCAAATCGGAGCTTTCGCACCACGGTGCAGAAAACAAAACCGATGCTGGTTTAGAGCGCGACTACATCACAGCATGGAGCTATGGCATTGGCGAGACCTTCACTCTATTGGTTCCCAACACCAAAGGAGGAGCATCTGTGCCATTATCAAAAAACCCGATAGCGATGAAAAAGGCACGCCCCGAATACCGCGACATATACAATCAAATTGGACAATATTGGGGCGATCAGCCTGGTACATCCGGTCCTGTGTATGCAGGAGCATTAGTAATGATGCTATTTGTATTGGGTCTGTTTATAGTGAAAGGACCGATGAAATGGGCATTACTTGGTGCTACCATACTATCCATCATGCTATCTTGGGGTAAGAATTTCATGGGGCTCACCGATTTCTTTATCGACTATGTGCCCATGTACAATAAATTTCGCACAGTTTCGTCCATACTTGTTGTGGCAGAATTCACCATCCCTTTGTTGGCAGCACTCACCATAAAAGAGTTGGTTCAGAAACCCCAACTATTGCGAGAAAACATGCGCCCTCTTTTCTACAGCTTTGGATTGACCGCAGGAATTGCACTGCTCTTTGCTGTAGCACCTCGCCTATTCTTCACCTCTTTTATCCCTGCAAGCGAAATGCAAGCACTACAGTCGCTACCATCCGAACATATTCAACCCATTATGAACAATCTGGAGGAGATGCGCATTGCCATGTTCACCACCGACGCATGGCGCAGTGTTGCATTTATATTGGCAGGAGCATTTATGCTGTGGCTATTTATCAAAAACAGAATAAAAGCACAATGGATGGTTCTTGCTATCTTATTAATATCACTGGTAGATATGTGGCAAGTAAATAAGCGTTACCTCAACGATGAGATGTTTACATACCCAACACAAAACCGACAAGCTTTTGCAAAAACACCCACCGACGAAGCAATCTTGCAAGACCCAACGCTCTACTATCGCGTATTGAATTTGGCAACAAGCACCTTCAACGATGGTATCACACCCTATTGGCACAAAACAATTGGAGGATATCATGCAGCAAAACTACGACGCTATCAAGACCTCATCGACGTGCACCTATCGCATGAAATGGGGGTATTGCAAAATGAAATCTTCGAAAAGCAAGGCTATCTTGATACCCTATCAACAACCAACTATGATGTGCTCAATATGCTCAACACAAAATGGGTGATAATGCCTACTCAAAGTGGACAAACACTACCTGTGGAAAACCCCAATGCCTTTGGCAATGCTTGGTTTGTAGATAATGTAAAGTATGTCGACAATCCCGATAATGAAATTGATGCACTGGGCGAAGTTGACCTTCGCACAACAGCCGTAATAAATAAAAACGAAGCAGCCATATTGAAAGATTGGGCAATTGCACCACAAGACTCTCTCTCTACAATTCAGCTAACCGACTATGCACCCAACAAGCTTCGCTATCAAGTAGAAACAAAGAAAGATGAGTTGGCAGTCTTTTCCGAAGTTTATTATCCCAACGGATGGCAAATAACCATCGATGGCAAACCTGCCGAGATGCTGCGTGCCAACTATACACTAAGAGCGCTACCTATTCCTGCTGGCAGCAAAGTTGTAGAGTTTTATTTCAATCCTGCTAGTATTAAAGTAACTGATAGAATTGCTTATGGGGCTATCTTTTTAATGTTAATAACACTGTCAGGGAGCGCTTTCTTTTCGGTGAAAAGGAGAAAATAACACTGCAATTGACAGTTGAAAATTGAGAATTGACAACGTCTATTTATTTCTGTTTTTGCTTAATTAATGTGCCCTTTGTAGTCTTAACAATACTAGTTAAGAGTCGTATTATTTCTAGAACATCCTCTAATATAGAGATGCTCTGTTTAATAGATATATATTCTGAATCTCTTAATAGTTGAATCCAATATTCCGTCTCATTAGCTTCTTTAAGAGCTACATTCATTTTATTTAGGAAGTCTGCCTTAGATTGTGCATGCTCTCCTTCTTTAATAAGTGCACCTATAGCAGTTCCACTACGTAGTAATTGTTTTGAAAGAACATACTCCTTTTTTTCAATAGTTATATACTTATATAACTTGACGACTCTCAATGCAAAAGCATAAGATTTGTTCATAACAACACTTTCTTTTTTCATAGTATTAATGTTTAAATTTCTTGTCGTTGTCAATTATCAACTGTCAATTGTCAATTTTAATACCTACCGTTCACACAAACTTTTAAAAGGGCAATACTTACAATTATCCACATGCTCAGTCTGCACAAACGGAATATCCTGATTGAACAGCTCCGATATCTTATCGTTCAACAGTGCTTCAAGCTCTGGGAGGTAAGGAGCTATATCATCCACCTGCTCTTTATTGCAAATAATAGAAGAAGAGGTGTCTTTAAAAGATGATCTCATAAAATAGATACCGGGCGACAACACTTGATTAGGAACAAGCACATTGTAAAAATAAGCGTAAATAAAAGTTTGCAAAACAGCTTTACGCCTTTCTCTTTTCGATGGGTCAAAAAGATCCTCCAGTTTACCAAAATCCAAATCACCCCCACCCGATTTATAATCAATAATTCGGGTCACACCATCTTTCTCATCCACCCTATCAATACTACCTCTAAACCTCACAGCAAGATTCTCATCTACCTTGTGATTCAAATTAAACGCCTTTTCAGATTCTCTATAAGTAAAAGGCGCATAGCTTGCATCAATCTTCAACACCTGCTTAATATAACTACGCAATGATTCACCCACCAAATAGTTGTACCCTTTCAAAGGCTTAGGATTGCCCGGTTGTTTGCTGTACAACTCTGCAAAAGCCTCCTCCAACTTCTCTGTAATAAAGGGCTCATTCTTTCTTGTCTGATTAAGCATATCAGGCGTCACCACACTATCTTTATACCTGTCATATATATCCTGCATCACTTTATGTAGAATAGAACCAAAACTAGAATACTCTATCGACTCCTCCACCTCATCCTCTTCCGAAAGTTTCTCCACATACCTTAAATAGAATTGCAAAGGACAATCGATATAGTTGTTGAACGACGAAGCCGATAATGCACGGTTACCACCAGCTTTAAACTCACTCAGCTTCTCCCACACTGCACCCGTTTTATTTACAACAATAGGTTCGGCCAGTGGCGATTTCACCTGGTATGAGAATTGGCGCTCATTCAGATTAAAATACTGAGGATAGAGATATTTAATTTGATATAAATAGCGACTCACCTCACCCGATTGACCTCCCTCGGCACGTGTATCGTATAAAAAATAGACATTCTTAGCACGCGAAATCATGCGATAGAAGTGATAGGCAAATATACTATCTTGAAATTCATAAGTAGGCATATCAAACCCCTTGCGCAGCGTATAAGGAACAAAAGAGTTGGTAGGTTTCTTCAACGGAAACACCCCCTCGTTCATCGATAACATAATGATGTTTTCAAAATCAAGTACACGCGTCTCCAACACCCCCATCACCTGCAGTCCTGATAATGGCTCACCACTAAACGACACACTAAGCGAAATAGCCAATCGATCGAGCAGTTTAAAGTAAGTCTCCAGCGTCATCTCTACCGACACACCTTTCAAGGTCTCCTCCAATCGAGTAATAGTTTTAAAATATTGCACCACAAACTCTCGCTCCAAATCCATCGACTCCACATCAAAATTATCTTGTTTATCATCAAGATCCTTCTCCTTTTCTGCTGCCGAGGTCAAATAACCATATACTGTAGTCAACACCTCTTTCAGGTACCCCGCTATATCTTGCCAACTCTCAATTCCCTTAAATATAGATTGAAGTAGAGAATGCCCTTGCAGTTCATCCTCTGGCACCAACACCTGATTATTTTTCAAAATATGTTCTTTTACTGCCTCCCCCTCATCCTTAGCAGCAATTTTCATCAACGAGTTGTTGAGTATCGATATTACATACCTAAAGTAGAAATGACGTTTACCATCCACACTGCGCACCTTCCGCTGTGCGTTTGCCAAATCCTTTATCAACCCTGCAATAGATGAGTGCGACAAGCTATAGCCCATTGTCACATTTATCTTCCCAATCGACTCAGGTACAGAATATAGAATAGGCAGCAACAAGTTTTCATCAGGCAACACAACCGCCGTATTAATTGCCTGCGATGGATTATCTATCTTTTTATCAGCAATCAATTCATTCAATATCGAGTTGGCATGCTTTGCCTGTCCCACTCCCGATGGAATACCCATCACCTCAATATTTATTTTATCATTAAACGGAGGCTTCTCAATCATATACTCCGATGGAAACAGCGTTTTGTTTCGCTCCACCCATCTCGAAGCCTTATTAGCAGAGTCATTTAAAAAAGGAGACTCATAATCCCAATAAAAATCGGCAACCCCACTTGCCCGCAAATGTTGCAGCAACGCAATTTCAGAAGTAGAAAGAGCATGGAGTCCCACAAACACAATTTGCTCTGAAGGAATGTCCAACTCCCTCTTTCTTGCTCGCTCTGCCACATCCCTATAAACCATACCTTGATAAGCTAGTCCTTTGCTGTGCAACAACTCCCTAAACTGAGTATATAGAGGAAGCAATATCTGCCAAGTCTCCATAAACTTCTTCTTTGTATCGCTCTGCTCATAAGGCATAAAATTTGTCCAAAACTGCCTAATTGCCTTTATCTGCTCCTCGGTTAAGTATGTAGCATGGTCGTCTATCGATTTCAAGTCAGTTACATTAGTAAATAACTGCTCTGCATCTATCATATATTTATCCACATCGTCGAAATCGCTCAAAAGCATCTCGCCCCAATAGACAAAATCGTCGAACGACTCATCCGACTTACTCACTTCAATAAAAAGATCATAAAGCATCACCAACAACTCTATCTTATCAACCTCCTGATAGCTAGAAAGCTGCTCAATTAACTCATTAATGGTTATTACTTGAGGCGAAAAAAGCGGTTTGCCCGATATCTCTGCCAGGTATTTTTGGAAAAACAGTCCTGCCCTTCTATTTGGAAACACAAAAGTATGCTGATAAAGACTCTCACCATATTGTGAGTAAAATGTCTGAGCTATTCGATAAAGAAATGGTGTCATAATTATAGATAGATGTTTCCACAAAAATAGCAAAATTAAGGAGAATACACTCTATAAAACTAGAGGATAATCGAAACCCTCTCTCATTGCAAACTAGGATAAATGCAAAGTGTAAACTACAAAATCAAGATTGCCAATCTCTAATACCAAGTAGTTGTGAAACCATTAGCCCTATATGAAACAAATTCACTATATTTGACTATTCAGAATTATTTTCTATTTCATTACACAGAATTTATAGTTAACTAACAGAATAACCCTATTAAAACATGTCACAACAAAAACAAATCCTACTAATAGAAGAACTCGGAACACCAAAAGCTCAATTTGAAAAAAACGTAAAACAATCCAAGCTCAACTACGAAATAATATGGGAAGAGAGCGCTGCTACAAAAGAAAGAGTAGAAGTGCTTGTGATGGTTAAACGAAAACTTGATAAAGATTACCTTCAACAATTTCCCAACCTTAAAATGATAGCTGTTGCCTTTACTGGTTACGATGCTGTAGATATCGACTATTGCCATCAACAAGGTATAGCCATTTACAATGTGCCTAGCTATTCTACCAACTCAGTTGTAGAACTAGCCATTGGGCTCACCATCGCCGTGCTGCGTGATATTGGCATTGGCAACACACTTATACGCAACCAAGGCTGGGCACTCAAGCCAGGCATAGAGCTACATGGAAAGACCGTTGGTATTCTCGGAACAGGTGAAATTGGAATTGCCACAGCCAAAGTGTTCAAAGCACTTGGATGCAAGCTTATTGGATGGTCGAGAAGCGAGAACGAAGCATTTAAAGCATTAGGTGGAGAATACATTTCAGATAAGCAAGCACTCTTTGCAGCAGCCGATATTGTTTCGGTGCACCTGCCCCTCAACAAACACACCGAAGGAATTGTAGGCAAAGAAGAGTTAACTGCAATGAAACAAACAGCTATTTTGATAAATACAGCCCGAGGTCCTATTGTAAACGAATCAGATTTAATAAACGCATTAGAGCAAAAAGATATTGCAGGAGCAGGAATAGATGTTTATGCACAAGAACCTATCAACCACGACAACAAACTACTGCAATTCAACAATGTTGTTCTCACACCCCACGTAGCCTTCAAAACGGAGGAAGCACTTATTAGAAGAATGGAGATAACTGTGAAGAATATTACTGACTTTAATAAAGGTGCTAAAGACAATAGAGTAGGTTAATAGTCTAGTTATCAATTATCAATGAGCTAGACTTCTAAAGCTTGTAGATACGATAATTTATCGTGTTTCTAAAAATAAGAGAAAAACAACACCCAACAACAAACATACAATGAAAAAGAATCAAATTATTTATGGTCTATTGATAACCATAGATTCCTTAATTTGTATACCAATGACATAATTTAATTTGCTGCCGCGAGTTTGTAACTCGTGCCTATTGTTATGAAATAGATTTGATTTCATGAACACACACCCATTTGGAAATCGGCACAATCTGATTGCCCTTTACCTCTTCGCTTTTAATTTTTAATTTGCCACAGCATTATACCACGCCTCATTTTCATAAGCCTCATTCAGTCGTGGCAAGCCATCTTGTGGAATATATACCGAAAGTCCACTATGTTTAGGAATATAGATATTAATCAATTTAGGCGTACTGCGTTTAAACACCACCGCCTTATCCAATAACTTATCCAATTCCTCCATCTCTTTTTCTGTCCCCACTTGAGCAATATAGTCTCTGAAATCAAAAAAGACATTCGGCCTGCCATTCCTATCATACACCTGCACCTTATCAATCTGCTCTTGTGTAATGCTCAAATCTATCTTGCGTGTAAAATCAGCCAATGCTTGCATTTCCGATGTTTTTACCACACTAATTGCAGCCGATTGATAAGCACCTTGAAGCCCATTAAAATAGTCATAAAAAGCCTGAGCAAACCCATTTAAGTCAGGTATTTCTCTGTATAACAGGGGTAGATGGGTTTTATAAATTGGTTCAAACCCCGGGCTCAACACCTCTGGTGCAGCAGCCAACAGATATTCTGTTTTATTGCGCAATGCATAAGCCGTTTCCACACTCGACATAAAACACATCTCAGAAGCTATAAAATCAAACATCCCATCAGGAATAGCATTCACAAAATCGGCAAACTCCATCTCACGACCATTATCCTCAAATATAGATTGAAGTCGAGGATTTTGATTATCTCCTTCAGCCATACCCCACTTAGCAGGATTATTAAATGCCTTTGCCGGCAACCAACCCGTAGCATGGCTAAAGAGCACCATGCCATAACTCTTTGCAGGTGCTATCAATTTAGTATCTGCAATCACCCTTCGCAACAGATCAGGAGATGCCGAGTTTTCATTATCATACCTCATCAATGTATCAGATATTGTCACATCTTTCACTTTTTTAATCTGCATCAATATAGGTTTTTCATCACCCCTTGTATCTGCAAAAATAAGCAACGAACCATCCTTTGCCTCTGTTTTTGCCCATCCCTTCATCAGCGAAGCATGCAATCCTGGCACTTCGTCATACAAGTTATTATCAC
>DUVZ01000106.1 GCA_012840785.1 Bacteroidales bacterium | reverse complement strand
ATCTGCCATTTTTGGCTTTGTAAATACTCTTGAAGAGGTTCTTCGAAAAGAAGACCCTTCGCACATTGCAGTGGTATTCGACCCCCCTGGACCTACATTCAGACACGAAGAATATAAGGAATATAAAGCACAACGTGAAAAAACTCCTGAAGATATAAAACTGTCTATTCCTATTATTAAAAATATAATAGAAGCCTACAATATAGATATCTTGGAAGTCGATGGATATGAAGCTGATGATGTGGTGGGCACTATAGCCAAACATGTCGATAAAGATGAGTTTGATGTGTATATGATGACATCTGACAAAGACTATGCACAACTGGTAGACGAACATATTTTTATGTACATACCTCGAACTGGAAGCAAGGATGTAGAAATTCTTGACGACAAAAAAGTGATGGAGAAATACAACCTCACCTCGCCCTCTCAAATGATCGACCTATTGGGATTGATGGGAGATGCATCAGACAACATACCTGGATGCCCTGGTGTGGGTCCTAAAAGAGCAGAAACTCTACTCACTGACTTTGGAAATATAGAAAACCTATTAGAAAACACAGATAAATTAAAAGGTGCTCTCAAAAAGAATGTAGAGGAAAACAAAGAGCAAATACTCCTCTCTAAACATCTTGTTACTATCAAAACTGATGTTCCTTTGGATATTGACGTTGATAAATTCGACCGTAAACCTATTAATGAAGATGCTATGAGAAGCATTTTCGAAGAATTGGAGTTTAGAACCTTAATAAACAGGGTGCTTGGTATAGAAACTGAGACAAAGAAAGGCGTGATAAACCAACAGGGCAGTCTTTTTGACAACCTCGATGAAGAAGAAACTACGGTAGAAGTACTGCCCAAAGATTTTACAAACATAGATAGCGAGAACAATGATTATAAGATTATCGATACTACTGATGATATAAAAGAGCTCAACACAACTCTTTGTAAACAAAAATCTGTAGCATTTGATACCGAAACAACAGGCGTAGACCCATTGGCAAGCGATATAGTAGGCATCTCTTTTTCTTACAAAGAGGGTGAAGCATTTTATGTGCCATTATCTGCCAAAAAAGAGGAAGCAACAGAGCAATTAAGTCTTTTGAAACCATTCTTGGAAGATGAGACGATAGAAAAAATTGGACAGAACATAAAGTACGACATTTTGATGGTTCGAAACTACAACATCAATGTGAAGGGGCCATTATTCGATACGATGATTGCTCACTACTTGATAAATCCAGAAACAAGACACAGTATGGATTTTCTGGCAGAAACCTATCTAAAATACAAAACAGTATCTATTGAAGAGCTGATAGGGTCGAAAGGGAAGAATCAAGGCAGTATGCGCGATGTAGATGTAGCCATTGCTGGCAAATATGCTTGCGAAGATGCCGATATAACGCTTAGACTAAAAAACATACTCGAAAAAGAGATTAAAGAGAATGAGTTGGATAAGCTTTTCTATGAAGTAGAGTGCCCTCTTATCTATGTGCTTGCTGATATGGAGTGGACAGGAGCTCGATTGGATTTAGATGCACTAAAACAGCTCTCTATAGAACTAACCGAAGAGTTAAACAAATTAGAGGCTGAGATAATAGAGATGGCTGGCGTAGAGTACAATGTGAACTCTCCCAAACAAACCGGAGAAGTGCTTTTCGACCATATGAAGATAACCGACAAAGCCAAAAAAACAAAGAGTGGACAATATAGCACAAGTGAAAAGGTGTTGGAAAAACTTCGTAACGAACATCCTATTATTGAAAAGATACTGGAGTATCGCGGAGTGAAAAAACTTTTAAGCACCTACATAGATGCTTTTCCTCTATTAATTAATCCTCGCTCCAACAAAATACATACCTCGTTCAATCAAACTGTAGCAGCTACAGGTAGGTTAAGTAGTACGAACCCAAACCTGCAAAACATTCCCATTAGGGATGAACGTGGCAGGGCTATGCGCAAAGTATTTATCCCTGATGATGGGTGTACATTTTTGTCTGCAGACTATTCTCAAATAGAGCTCCGTATTATGGCGCATTTAAGCAAAGATGAGCAGATGACAGAGGCGTTTAACAACGATCTTGACATTCATAGTGCAACCGCTGCTAAAATATACAAAGTGCCCTTAGAAGAGGCTACAAGCAATATGCGCGACAAGGCGAAGACTGCCAACTTTGGTATTATTTATGGTATATCTGTATTTGGATTATCGGAACGACTGGCTATACCACGCGATGAAGCCAAACTGTTGATTGATGGATACTTTGAAACCTATCCTGATGTGGCAAAATATATGGATGCTAGTAAAGAGAAGGCACGTGAGAATGGATATGTTGAAACGCTACTAGGACGGAAACGTTTTCTGCCCGACATCAACTCTAGAAACGGTATTGTAAGAGGGTTTGCAGAGCGAAACGCTATTAATGCACCCATACAAGGAAGTGCTGCAGATATTATAAAAGTGGCAATGATTCGTATCTTTAAAAGATTTGAAGAGGAGCAGCTAAAATCGAAAATGATTCTTCAAGTGCATGACGAATTGAACTTTAATGTACCAATGGACGAACTAGATATTGCTAAAAAGATAGTTGTGGAAGAAATGGAAAATGCTTATAAACTAAGTGTGCCCTTGAAAACTGACTGTGGACATGGTGAAAACTGGTTGGAAGCACATTAAAGAAACAGAATATGAGTTGAAGAAGATAAAAAGAGAATGAAAATAAAACACAACTATGGTTGATGCATTTATAAATCTTGATGGGTTTGTCGAGTGGGGTTATTTCGGATTGTTTATGGCAGCTTTTTTGGCTGCAACCATACTACCCTTTGGCTCTGAGGTTGTGTTTGGAGGGTTAATAGCAGCAGGCTTTGATGTATGGACATCAATTATTGTCGCTACCATTGGCAACTCCATTGGAGGAATGACCAACTACTGGCTCGGTTCGTTTGGCAAAATAGAGTGGATAGAACGCTTTATGAAAGTGAAACGAGAACGGATAGAAAAAGTGCAAGCTTGGCTTCATGGCAGAGGCGCTATAATGAGTTTCTTTGTCTTCCTGCCAGGTGTGGGAGATATCATTGCCCTTGCACTTGGTTTTATGCGTGCCAATCCATGGCTGGTACTAATTTTCATGACGTTAGGAAAATTTGCCCGCTATGTGGTTGTAGGATTTGGATTGCAAGAAATATTATCTTGGTTTTAATCCATAATTTTTAATCAGTAAAAAAAAAATAATTATATATATGTCAACAATATTATTTAGCGAAATAGTCTTCGGTCCTATTCATAGCCGCCGAATGGGGTCATCATTAGGAATGAATCTATTGCCCTTTGATGGAAAGTTGTGCAACTTCGATTGCATCTATTGCGAGTGTGGGTTTAACGAGAATTTTAGAACTCGCACCAAACTACCCTCTCGCCAAAATGTGAAAGAGGCATTGAAAGACAAACTTATAAAACTGAACGAAGAGGGCGCAAAGATTGATGTAATAACCTTTGCAGGAAATGGTGAGCCAACAATGCACCCAGAGTTTGCAGATGTAATAGACGATACTATTGAGCTACGCAACAAGTATAGCCCCAATGCAAAAATAAGTGTGCTCACCAATGGGATTAGTGTGGGTAAGCAATCAATATTTGAAGCACTACAAAAAGTGGAAATTCCTGTATTGAAGCTCGATTCAGCATTTGATAAAACAGTTAAGCTAATAGACCGACCCAACTCCCCAACTTACACTGTTGCCAAACAAGTAGAACTTTACAAACAATTTAATGGCGACTTTGTATTGCAAACTATGTTTTTGAGAGGCTCATTTAACGGACAGACAGTTGACAACACCACAGAAGAAGAGGTTTCAGCATGGCTAGAGCTT
>DUVZ01000105.1 GCA_012840785.1 Bacteroidales bacterium | reverse complement strand
GAGGTATATCGATGTCAGATTATCCATACTCCTTTACAAATGAAGAATAAGGTGAAAGGAGTTATATAATTTTGATTTGTAATATTTTGAATTAAACCACCGTACTATGTTATATTTGTTTTTAGCAACCCTTTGTAGTGCAACTATTGCATTGATATTTAAATATACCGAAAACTCTAATACCAATAGGTATCTAATAACAAGCTCAAACTATTTTATAGCTTTTGCAACTAGCTTGTTTATGATACTTTATAGTAACTTGTTCTCGGGTATAGAGAAAACAGACTCTTTTATTAATGAATTTAAGTACTTGTTATCTCAAGACTCTTATATATTATCTCCCTATTCTAGTATTATATGGGGAGTTATTGTTGGGAGTGTTGCAGGGTTCTTTTTCTTTTCATCCTTTATATATTATCAAAAGAGCGTAAAAGAAAATGGAGTAGGCTTATCGGGTACATTTGCCAAATTGGGAATTTTGATTCCTATGATATTTTCTATCATTTTTTGGAGAGAGTTTCCAACTGCTTTACAGTGGATAGGAATTATTATTTCTCTTGTGTCAATAGTAATAGTTAATCTATCTTCTGAAGCTTTAGAGAGATTTGATATCAAACCCACTATAATTTTGCTCTTTATTCTTGGAGGTATGGCGGAGTTTTCGAATAAGATATATCAAAATTATGCGTTAAACGATTATAAGGCTGTGTTTATATTCTGTATATTCTTTATTGCATTTTTAATTAGCATAGTATTCACATTAAAAGATAAAGCAAAATTCAATGTGAAAGATATACTTACGGGTTTTGCTGTAGGTATTCCAAACTTATTTTCCTCCTATTTCCTAATACTATCATTAGATACAGTAAAAACATCTGTTGCCTATCCTGTATTTAGTGCAGGCAGCATTCTTTTTATTAATCTTGGAGGATATTTTATTTTTAAAGAAAAGATAGCCACTAAGAATAAGATTGCTATTGGGCTTATTGTAATAGCATTGATACTTATAAATATCTAGAATAGAGACAATAAATTATTTTACTCCCTCAAAAACAGAGAGAGTAAAATAGTTGTTTGTCTATAATGCTTTTAGTAGAGGAGATAACTCTAAAATGGTAACTCCCAGGAAAAGAATCACTTTTGTGTATACAGTATTTCGTTTATATCGTAAATACCATCACACTCTTTTTCTGGCTTTATGTCAGTAAGACATAGGGCATTTTTATCAAAGAAAATAGGTGGTGTAAATTTATACTCTGGCAACATGGTCATTTTCACCTCTGCCACACCTTCTTCTATAATTCCTAAACGTTCAGCTGCAGCGTACGATAAATCGATTTCTCTACCTTTGATGAAGGGACCTCTATCAGTCACTTCAACTATAACAAAGTTTTTGTTGTTTGGATTTTCTACTTTCAGACGAGTCCCAAATGGGAGGCTTTTGTGAGCACATGTTAAGCTGTCTGCTCTGTATATACTTCCACTGGAAGTTGTACGTCCTTCAAACATGTCATGATAATAAGAAGCTTTTACGTTCTTTTGAGCAAAGCTAATTGTACTCATTAAAATGAAGAAAGATATTAAATATAGTCTCATAATTTATTGTTTAAGATTGCTTTTGTAAGCGCTCTTTTTTTATTGAGGCGCAAAATAACACAAAAACAATGAGCTAAAAAAATGATGTGACCTGATTTCCAGTACATTATTTAATTTTAGCCGTTAGTAACAACTATCTTAAACAAAGAAAGATCGAAATTGTTTTCGATCTTTCTTTTTTAGTTGCGGAGATAGGATTTGAACCTATGACCTTTGGGTTATGAGCCCAACGAGCTACCGCTGCTCCACTCCGCGATATGTTTTCCTTATTTTGGAACTGCAAAGATAAGAAAGCAGTTTGAACTTTCCAAATAATATTGCAACAATCTTTACAAATAGAGTGAAATTATCTATTATGAAGCCATATAAGCTTGCTGGTATTGGTGTTTAAACACTATATTTGCAATTAGATAGGCAAACGCTTTTTTCTTTCTCTTTAATATTGTAAATTTGTTTATTAATAATAATAATATGGCAGATAGTATTGTAATCATTCCTACGTATAATGAAAAGGAGAATATCGAAAACATTATTCGTACAGTTTTCGCTTTACCTAAAAAGTTTAATATTCTTATAGTTGATGATGCGTCTCCAGATGGAACGGCTAGCATTGTTCGCAACCTGATGAAAGAATTTCCTTCTCAACTCTTTATAGAGGAGAGGAAGGGTAAGCTCGGTTTGGGGACTGCCTACATTCATGGGTTTAAATGGGCTTTGGCACGCGATTATGAATATGTGTTTGAAATGGATGCAGATTTTTCGCACAATCCTGACGATCTTCCTCGTCTATACAATGCTTGTAGTGAAGAAGGATATGATGTGGCTATAGGTTCACGTTATTGCTTTGGTGTAAATGTTGTGAACTGGCCAATAGGACGTGTGCTGATGTCATATTTTGCATCTAAGTATGTTCGCTTTATTACTCGTCTAAAAATACATGACAGCACAGCTGGATTTAAATGTTATAAGCGCAAGGTGCTTGAAACCATCGATCTTGATAAAATCCAATTTAAAGGTTATGCTTTCCAAATAGAGATGAAGTACAAGGCGCATGTGTTAGGTTTCAAAATTAAAGAAGTAAACGTTATTTTTATTAATCGTCAACATGGCACCTCTAAAATGAGCTCTGGTATTTTTGGAGAAGCTTTTTTTGGTGTTATGAACTTACGATGGAAAAAGATAACAGGAAAAATTAAGCCTAGACAAGAACCTTATCCTAAACTAAGCTCTTAAAATAAAGGGTTGTGTATTTATTCTATTTGATCAATTAATTTTTTGCAGATATATTTTATAGTGTCATGCTACTAATTCGCAATGCTACAATTATAAATGAGGGAAAATCCTTCAGAGGGTCGCTCGTTGTAAAAAATGATAAAATAGACACCATATACACTGGTGTAGTACCTGAAGAGATTTACGGTAGAGCCCAAATTATAGAAGCTGACAATCTTTACTTAATTCCAGGTGTTATTGACGATCAAGTGCATTTTCGCGAACCTGGGCTATCACACAAAGGTACAATCCAATCAGAGAGTCGTGCAGCCATAGCAGGTGGGGTTACTTCCTATATGGAGATGCCTAACACCAATCCTCAAACTATTACTATTGATGCATGGAATAGAAAGAATGAGTTTGCACACGATAAATCTTATGCAAACTACGCCTTCTATTTAGGTGCTACAAATGATAACCTGGCTGAACTCAAAAGAGCCAACTCTAAACATCTTTGTGGTATAAAAGTATTTATGGGTTCATCTACTGGGAGTATGTTGGTAGACGATAAAAAAATATTGCAAGCAATTTTTGCTGAGGTAGATATGCTTATAGCAACTCATTGCGAAAAAGAGGGTGTTATTCGTGATAATATTGAAAAATACAGCAAGAAATTTGGTAAAGATATTCCTGTTAAATATCATTCTCACATTCGCAGTGCTGAGGCTTGCTATCAGTCTTCGGGAGAAGCAATAGAGCTAGCAGATAGATATGGATCACGTTTACACGTATTGCATTTGTCTACTGCAAAAGAGATGCAACTCTTTGATGAAAAACCGCTTTCGGAGAAAAAAATTACCGGTGAGGTGTGTGTACATCACCTGTGGTTTACTGATGCAGATTATGATCGATTGGGTACTCGAATCAAATGGAATCCTGCCGTTAAAACTAAAAATGATAGATTTGAATTGCGACAAGCTCTTATAAATAACAGGCTTGATGTGATAGCAACCGACCATGCGCCACACACCTTAGCTGAAAAAGAGGATGGGGCATTATCAGCAGCTTCAGGTGGACCTCTTGTTCAACACTCCTTGCAAATGATGATGCAACTTGTATCTGAAAATGTTATCAGTAAAGAGTTGCTAGTCGAAAAAATGTGTCATGCTCCTGCCATACTTTTTGGCGTAAAGAATCGCGGATTTATTCGTGAAGGATATTTTGCTGACTTAGTATTGGTAAATCCTAACAATCCCTATACAGTCACTACCGAGAATATACTCTATAAGTGTGGTTGGTCTCCCTTGGAGGGTGAGAGTCTATCATCCACTGTTCATACAACTATACTAAATGGTAGGGTGGTTTATCAAGGGGGTAAAGTTGTAGGTGAGCCAAGTGGACAGATGTTAGAGTTTGTGAGATAAAACATATTAGTGCTTTATATATCGTCCATTAACTAGGTTGTTGGTGTTTATCCTCGTAGATAATATTGATGCATCAAAGTTTTGCAGTAGAAATCAAATAAAAAACGGATTGTAAGATTAAACTTACAATCCGTTTTTATTAACTACCATAAAAAATTGTTGAGTAAAGAATTTATCTTTTCTTTTTAGGTCTCACAACTTTCACTTCTTCATCTTTATCATTCTTTGTCATCAAGTTGTATGCAATTGGTGCAGCAATGAACAAGCTAGTAAATGTTCCTACTACAATACCAATTAACATTGCAAATACAAAACTTCTGATAGCCTCTCCACCAAAGAAGAGAATCATAAGAATAACAAGTATTGTACTCACACTGGTGTTAATCGTTCTAGCTAGGGTTGCATTCAATGCATCGTTGATAAGTTCGAATAGATTGCGTTTTGGATATAGGGTTCTATATTCCCTAATACGGTCAAACACTACCACCTTGTCATTTATTGAGTAACCAATTACAGTAAGAATTGCTGCAACAAAAGTTTGGTCTATCTCCATTGAGAAAGGCATAATCTTGTAAAGCAGTGAGTACAGTGCAATCACCGCAAATGCATCAATAGATAAAGCTGTAATAGTTCCTACCGAGAATGTCCAGTTGCGGAAACGTGCTAATATATATATCCCCATAAAGATTAGTGCAATAACTAATGCCCAAAAAGCACCCTGCACAATATCTTTAGCTACACTTGGTCCTACAGTTTGCGAACTTTGTATGTGTTCTTCTATAGATAATCCAGGTGTCATGTATTCGCTAAGACCATTAGCAAGAAGAACTCTAATTTCATTCTCAATTTCAGGATTATCGCTATCAATCATATAATTGGTAGAGATACGTACTTGGTTGCTCGAGCCAATTGTTATTACTCTTACACTTTCATCAAATGCGTCGCTCAATGACTCTTGAATATCACTTGTTTTAACAGGTTCTTCAAATCTCACAACATAGTTTCTACCTCCAGTAAAGTCGATACCTCTATTAAGTCCTAATGTTGCAAGCGATATAACACCTATTATAACAAAAGCACCTACAACCATGAAAGATTTCTTTCTAATTTCAAGAATCTTGAAGTGAGTTCTTGTAAATATTCTATCAGCCAATTTAGTGCTGAAAGTAAGCTCTTGCCATTTGCCTTTTGCAAATTTTGCTTCGTAAACCAAACGAGTAAGGAATACTGCAGTAAGGAACGACGATAAGATACCAATAATCAATGTAATGGCAAATCCTTTAATAGGACCTGTACCGAAGTAAACTAGTACAATGGCAGTAATAACAGTTGTTAAGTTAGAGTCGAAAATTGCAGAAAAGGCGTTCTTATAACCATCTTCTACAGCTTTTCGCAATGCCTTACCACCTGCTAGCTCTTCTTTGATACGCTCGTTTATAAGTACGTTTGCGTCAACCGCCATACCCAACGATAGAATTATACCAGCAATACCAGGTAAGGTAAGTACTGCTTGGAAAGCAGCCAACGAACCAAGTATAAAGAAGAAGTTGAGCAGTAAAGCTACGTTTACAATCGTTCCGGGAATGAATCCATAGAGTAGATAAACAAATGCAAACAATACTACCAACGCAAGAATAAACGATATTAAACCAGCATTAATAGCCTCTTGACCCAGCGAAGGACCAACAATATCTTCTTGCACAATACGAACACCCGCTTTCATCTTACCCGATTTTAGCGTGTTCTCTAAGTCTTTCGCCTCTTCGGGCGTAAAGTTTCCTGTAATTTGTGAGCGACCACCTTCAATTTTGTCATTCACATTTGGAGCTGAATATACATATCCGTCCAGTACAATAGCAATGGCACGGCCTTTCTCAGTTCCAGTAATAGTTGCCCAACGGCTAGAACCAGCAGAGTTCATTTGCATGCTTACTTCCCATGCAGAACCACGCTGTCCTTGATCT
>DUVZ01000104.1 GCA_012840785.1 Bacteroidales bacterium | reverse complement strand
GAGGCTAAAGATTATAGCGACCACAAAATTTTGACAGAAATCGGAACTACTGCTGGATTAGATAAAAAAGAGATAAAAAAACTATTGAGCGGTGATGACTACGCTTATGAAGTGAAACAAGATATTCAAGAAGCCAATAATTTAGAGTTCGACACTGTGCCCACTTTCCTGTTCAATAGAAAGCATGCCCTTGTAGGTTCTCAACCTGTAGGCGCATTTCTAAAAACATTGCAAAAAGCCTTCTTTAAGTGGCAAAGACAAGACCTCAAACAAAACGGAGAGGTAGATGTGACAAAAGGAAAGTCGTGCTCTACTGATGGTACATGTGATATTTAAATTCGACTAACAGCTTTAATTTGCGACATATAGTTTATAATATGCTACGTTTTCACTACTTTTGTCCGATAAATATTTTGCACAATGGAATTTAAAATAATTAAACAAGACAATAGTGAACAGTGGGAAAAAGCATGGAATCTATATGAGAACAGCTTCCCAATGGCAGAGCGTCGTAAACTTGAAGATCACTTGCGTGCTTGCGAAAGCAATCTTTTTCATCCCGTATCAATTTGGGAAGACGATCAACTTATAGGAATAGCTTTCTATTGGGAGTGGAGTACCTATAGATATATAGAATACCTTGCAGTGCTCCCAGAGTTGCACGGAAAAGGATATGGCTCACAGATTATTAAAAAGATAAGAGACTCCGAATTTACTATTATATTAGAAATCGATCCTTTAATAAATGAATTATCTGTTAGAAGACTACAGTTTTACGAACAAGCAGGCTTTCAACTCACCCCTTATAGGTTTATGCATCTACCCTATCGATTGGATGGTGAGCCTCAAGAGCTACTCATTTTAAGTTATCCAAAAATGATAACCAAAGAGCAGCACCAAGATTTCTTAAGCTTCATAGACAGCCATGTACGCAATTATTGCGAAATGCCTTCTTAATAGGAATTGCAATACGTGAAATAAAAAAACTGAATCAATATAAAAAAGCTTCGATTTAAATAAAATCGAAGCTTTTTTATATCTAATATTTTTTGTTAGTCTTATCTTATTCTATTTAGAGACCTTATCAATGCCTCATCGGCACCAATCTTTCTTATAGCTAAATAGGTAAATACTATAGCTACAAAAGGCATAACAATGCCCACACCCATGTTTTGGAAAGTAGAACCCACTTCAGGATTTCGCTTTAGAATATAAAAAGCAATTAATCCATAATACCCCAGCATCACGAATATATTAAATATCGAAAACCTTATTTGAAGTATCCTCCATTTATATATAAACACAGTTAGTAAGAAAAGTATTACACTAACAATCCCTATAACCAATAGGCTCCAAGTAGGAAAAATCATCTCCCCATTATTATAAAAGCCCATAGCCTTAAAATAGGCAGTTCCGTCAACATAAGTAAACACTGCCAAATTTGTCAAAAGGCTCACCACCATGCAAATAGATGCAAGCAGTAAGTATACGGTTTGAATGCGCTGCAACATAGTCTAAAGTTGTTCTTTTTCTCTATCTGGGTTACGACTATAAATCTCGTCATGCTCCAACTCATCGATAGCTAATAGAGTTGGTTTAGGTAGTTTTTCGTAAAAGCGAGAAATCTCTATCTGCTCGTGATTTTCAAACACCTCTTCCAAATTATCGCTATAAGAAGCAAACTCTAGAAGCTTTGCATCTAAATCTTGTTTCATTACTACAGAAATCTGATTAGCTCTTTTGCCTAATACTTTAACTGTCTCATAAATGTTTCCAACCTTATCAGCCAATTCTGATATATCTCTCGTTTCAGTTGTTGTACTTGCTGTTACTCTTTTGTAATCCATTATAATATATATAAAGTTTTATTTGTTTATTATCAATCTTTTATTGTTTAAAACTATCTTCTTTACGAAGAAGGGAGTTTATCCACAACCTCTTGTGCTATTTTATAGTACTCTTCTGCCTCCTTTGTAAACTCACCCGAAGGATACGAGTTGATATAATTAAAATACTCGTCAATTACCGTTCTATAGCGTTGCGCTTTAGCTCTGCTAATACTATTTTCAGCCAAATCAAATCGTGCTCTAAGAATGAGCATCTGAAACTCTTCGGCATACTTTGAGTAAGGATAGTTTTTTAATGCTTCGCGGGATGTTATTACACAAGCCTCATAATTATTGCCCATATAGTTGCCCAGCCTCAGGTATAGCTTTGCAGCCATCAGCTCTTTTAGCACCAATTTCTCTTGTAGTTCAAACAAGTACTCCCTAGCTTGCTCTGCCCTCTCTGTTTGAGGATACAACTCCATATAGCGTTGAAACTCCGATATAGATTTATATGTTTTCGACTGATCTAGCTCGGGTGGAGGCGAATCCAAATACATTCCATAAGCTGCATAATATAAAGCAGGTTCAGCATATTCGCCTCTTGGATAGCTATTGTAGTAGGTAGTAAATATTTGTGTCGATGACAAATAGTCTTTTGAGTTGTAATAACTCTGTCCTAACAAATAAAGCGACTCCTCGGCATGAGCTGTTCCTTTCATATATGGCACAAGCTCCTCCAATAAATCTATCGAGCGTTTATATTTTTTCTCTTCAAAATACTTCTTCGCATAAGTATACTTCAAATCCCTATCGGTGCTTTTGAGTATTCGGTTATACTCACCACAGCCGCTAAAGAATACTGCAATAGCAAAAAGAAGGATTAATGTTGTTGTTTTATTTCTTACCATGTCGTTACTAACGAGTTTTAAGTTGCAAATTTACTCAAACTTTTGCATTAAAGCAGAGCAAGATACGATTTTATTCTATTTTAGTACTTTTGCGAAAGAAATTCAAGCAAACTATCCACATATTCCCTATTGTTAGCTAAGCGTGGCACTTTGTTTTGCCCACCCATTCTTTCCTTCGATTCCAACCACTTATAAAAAAAGTTGCGTGGCATCACTTTTACTATTGGCATTCGCAATGATAAACCAAACGAGCGTTTAGCCTCGTAGTCAGAGTTGAGAGACTTAAGCGAGCTATCAAGCTCATTCCTAAAAAGCTCTAAATCTGATGGTGGAGTTTCAAACTCTATCAACCACTCGTGAGCCCCATTATTATTATCATCAAAAAAGACTGGAGCAGCTGTATACTCAGTTATTTTTGCACCAGTAGCCCTGCATGCCTCTTGCAGAGCATCCTCTGCATTATTTATCATCAATTCCTCACCAAAAGCATTAATAAAATGCTTAATTCTACCAGCTATTTTAAAAAGATGTGGTTCCAAAGAGGTAAACTCTATTGTATCGCCTATCAGATAACGCCACAATCCTCCGCTTGTAGTGATAAGCATTGCATATTTCACCCCCACTTCAACTTCGTTTAAAGTTAAGGTTTCCGGGTTGTCTTTGTCCCACTGTCCATTTGGAATAAACTCATAAAACACCTCATTGTCAAGCAAAAGCAACATATCAGAAGAGTTGGGAGTATACTGAATCCCGAAAAAACCTTCCGATGCATTGTACGTCTCCCAATAATTCATTTTTGGAGAAGGTATCAATTTTTCGAACTGCTCGCGATAAGGCGCAAAACTAACCCCACCGTGATAAAACACCTCTAAATTTGGCCAAATATCCGTTATACTCTGTCCAGTATCTTTTGTTATCTTTTTAAGCAATACAAGCATCCACGAAGGCACGCCTATAAGCGAACGAATATCTGCATTTATTGCATAGTCGGTCAACTTTTGCAATTTCACATCCCATTCGGGTATCAATGAAATCTCCTCAGGAGTGCGCCTTCTTTTTGCCCACCAGGGCAAATTTTTAACCAACACTGCCGAAATATCGCCCGTAAAAATGCCCTTCCCAATTGTATTCACTTGTTGGCT
>DUVZ01000103.1 GCA_012840785.1 Bacteroidales bacterium | reverse complement strand
CTTTCTTCATAATTGTTTAAGTGTAAGTTTTATAAATGTAAAGTAAATAAAAAAAATTAATTGAGGGTTTAAAGTTCGAACTTTAAACCCTCAATTAATTACTTACACAGTTTATGAGATACTCCCAGTAAAGTCTATTTTACACCTAAATATAACCAGCAAACTCATCAAATCATGAAACAGATACAAATTACCACAAAAACTAGACTTGTCATATTATTGCTCCTAGCAACAATAATAGTACCACAATGGTCTTTTTCTCAAACAATAATCAATAAAGACCCTAGAATAGAAACAGCAACCCAAGCAATTACTACTGAGAGTTTGCAAAACACTATCGAAAGCCTTGTTGAGTTTCATACACGTCACAACTTAAGCACCCAAAGCAGCGCCGAAATTGGAATTGGAGCAGCCTCAAATTATATAGAGGAGCGACTTAACGAGTTGAGTGTAGGCAAAGAAAACTTTGTATCTATAGAGCGAGTGCGCTATAAAGTAGGAGGTAGTGGAACTAGATTAGAGAGAGAAGTTTGGCTGCCCAATATAATTGCAACCATCAAAGGGTCTAATGCCGATGATGACAGAGTAATAGTAATGCTAGCCCACTACGATAGCCGCACAGAAAACAATAACGACTCTACATCATTTGCTCCAGGAGCCAACGATAATGGTAGCGGAGTGGCTGCACTAATGGAGACTGCTACTATTTTGGTGCAAAATCGATTGCCCATAACTGTCAAAATAATGTTTCTTTCAGGGGAAGAGCATGGTTTGCTGGGTGCTGCTCACATGGCAGATGTTGCACGCAAAGAGAATTGGAATGTAATTGCTGTAATTAACAACGATATGATTTCTAATTCACAATCAAGTGACACCGATATTAGAAACAACACCAAGCTCAGGGTATTCTCCGAAAATATTCCTTTTGTAGAAACTGAGCAGCAAGCCAAAGAGAGAGATTATAATTCGTCTCAAAACGACAGTCCATCTAGACAACTAGCACGCTATATAAAAGAGATAGGAGAGAGATACACCCCCAATTTAGAGATAAAACTTATCTATCGAATAGATAGATTTGGTAGAGGTGGAGACCACACTCCTTTTTGTAAGCAAGGATTTACGGCAGTTCGTGTTTGTGAATACTATGAAAACTACGACCGCACTCATGCAATAACCCAAACTATTGATGGCAGGGAGTTTGGTGATGTTATTAAAGGGGTAGATTTTGAATACCTTAGAAAGAATACTGTTGATAACCTCGCTACAGTTATGAACATGGCTTTTGCACCAGCTGCTCCACAAAATGTTTTTACAGATGCTTCTGATTTATCCAATTATTCAAAAATATCTTGGCAAGCACCAGCTATTGGTGTAAAACCTGCAGGTTACTACCTTCTTATCAGAGAGACGGATAAATCTCAGTGGGAGAAGAAGATATTTGTTGAGGGGGAATCTGTTGTAGTTCCTTATAGTAAAGACAATTATTTCTTTGCAGTGCAATCTGTAAGTGAAGCTGGTAATGAGAGTGTTGCTGTTTTTTCAAGGGGAAAGAGATAGATGGAAAGCAGAGATTTGTACTCATTGCCTCTATTACAAAGTATAGGTTGATTAATATAGCATTCAATCCAGAATGGATTGTATGTTTATAGTACCGCTTGAATGTCTAAAGTTGCGACCCCGATGGGGTCGAATGTATTACTTTGCTATGTTTACTATAAGCATGTGACCTCTTCGAGGTCGTGATATGCTCCTTATCGTTTCGT
>DUVZ01000008.1 GCA_012840785.1 Bacteroidales bacterium | reverse complement strand
GTAACTAAATCATTTCAAAACAAACGGCAATTACAATTGTTTGTACCTAATATGGCATTCGAATTAACATCACAATACAAACCCACAGGCGACCAACCACAGGCTATAAAGGCTTTGGTGGAGGGGCTCAACAATAATATGCCCTACCAAACCCTACTAGGAGTTACCGGCTCTGGTAAAACATTTACCATAGCCAACGTAATACAACAAGTAAACAAACCCACCTTGGTGCTAAGCCACAACAAAACATTGGCTGCACAGCTCTATAGCGAGTTCAAAAGCTTCTTCCCCAACAATGCTGTCGAGTATTATGTATCGTACTACGATTACTACCAACCCGAAGCATACCTTCCAGGACGCGACCTCTACATCGAAAAAGACCTCTCCATCAATCAAGAGATAGAAAAACTGCGCCTTGCAGCCACCTCCTCGCTGCTGTCAGGTAGAAAAGATGTGATAGTGGTATCGTCTGTATCATGTATCTATGGTATCGGAAATCCCGACGACTTCAACGAAACCATTATTGAAGTAAAAGTAGGCAAAAAACTAGAACGCGATATCTATTTAAGAAGCCTGGTCGATAGTCTCTACTCAAGAAACGAAGTCGATTTTAGCCGTGGCAACTTTCGTGTAAAAGGCGATACCGTGGATGTCTTTTTGGCATATCACGACTATATTATCCGCACCATATTTTGGGGCGACGAGATAGAGAGCATAGAGAGTGTAGACCCCCTCACAGGAGCTACCATAGAACGATTAGACGCCTACCGCATCTTCCCAGCCAACCTATTCGTAACCACCAAAGAGCGCATATTTAGGGCTGTAGATGAGATACAGATAGACCTAGGCAAGCAGGTCGAGTTTTTCGAATCGATAGGCAAACCCCTCGAAGCAAAACGCCTCTACGAAAGGGTAACCTTCGATGTGGAAATGATAAAAGAGATAGGCTACTGCTCGGGTATAGAAAACTACTCACGCTATTTCGATGGCAGAGAGCCAGGCACACGCCCTTTCTGCCTGTTAGACTTCTTCCCCAAAGACTACCTCACCGTAATAGACGAAAGCCACGTAACCCTGCCACAAATAAGGGCTATGTATGGTGGCGACCGTTCAAGAAAACTAAACCTAGTAGAGTATGGTTTCCGTTTGCCAGCAGCCATAGACAACCGTCCCCTCAAATTCGAGGAGTTTGAAGCCATCACCCCAGAGATTATATTTTTGAGTGCCACACCCGCCGATTATGAGTTGGAGAAATCAGAAGGAATAGTGGTTGACCAACTCATCAGACCCACAGGCCTGCTCGACCCGCCCATCGATGTGCGTCCCACCCTCAATCAGATCGACGATTTGATGGAAGAGATACAACTGCGTGTAGAGAGAGACGAGCGTGTACTAGTTACCACCCTCACCAAACGAATGGCAGAGGAGTTGACAGACTACCTCACCGAAAATGGTGTAAGATGCAACTATATCCACTCTGATGTGGAAACCCTAGATAGGGTGAAGATAATGGACGACCTGCGCAGTGGCATTTTTGATGTGCTTATTGGTGTGAATCTTTTGAGAGAGGGACTCGACCTCCCTGAAGTATCACTTGTAGCCATCCTCGATGCCGACAAAGAGGGCTTCCTGCGTTCTCACCGTTCACTCACCCAAACAGTGGGTAGAGCGGCTCGTAATGTAAATGGCAGGGCTATCTTCTATGCCGACCGCATCACAGATAGTATGCGTAAAACTATGGACGAAACAGAGCGTCGTAGAGAAAAACAGATTGCCTACAACACCAAGCATGGCATCACACCTACACAAATAAGCAAAGCCAGAGGCGACTCATCGCTTAGTCAGTTTGCAAAAACAGCCGAACCCGATGCATACATCGAACCAGATTTCTTTTATGGAAATGTGGCAGAGGCAGATGCTATTGAAACTTATGGCGATAGCAAAGAGGACTTGAAAAAGCTAATCGAAAAAACACGCCGACTAATGGCACAAGCTGCAAAAAAACTAGAGTTTATGGAAGCAGCACAACTGCGCGACCAATTGATAATGCTAGAAGACAAATTGGCAAAGAAAAAGTAAACCATCTCTTTTTTACAAACAACAACTCAACCCCAATGAAAAAGTTTTTTAAAACAAAAGGAGTCACACTCTCAGCCAAAGCCTATTTTGTAGATGCATTAAGCTACATGGCATTGGGGCTTTTTTCATCGCTACTCATTGGACTTATTATAAAAACAGTGGGTCAGCAATTGCACATACCCTCTTTTGTAGAGATGGGGCAATTTGCCATGGACTCCAAAATTGTAGGCGCAGCCATCGGTGTAGCCGTTGCCTATAGCCTTAAAGCACCACCCCTGGTGCTTTTCTCAGCAGTTTTTGCAGGAGCTTTTGGTGGTTCGCTTGGTGGACCTGTTGGCAGCTATGTAGCAGCCCTATTGGCAACCGAGTTTGGTAAACTAATCTACCGCGTCACCAAAGTCGACATCATTATAGTTCCACTAGTTGTAGTGCTAGTTGGCTACTATGTAGGCACCTTTGTAGGCATTCCCATCAACAATTTTATGGTATCGCTTGGCTCACTAGTCAACTGGGCAACAGAGCAGCACCCCTTCGTTATGTCCATTATTGTAGCCACCATCATGGGCTTCTCGCTCACAGCCCCCATCTCTAGTGCAGCCATCGCCTTTATGTTGGGGTTGAACGGGCTGGCTGCTGGTGCGGCAGTCATTGGTTGTTCTGCCCAAATGATAGGCTTTGCCACCATCAGCTACAGAGAAAATGGCATTAGCGGACTCATAGCACAAGGCCTAGGCACCTCCATGTTGCAAATAGGCAATATTGTGAAAAACCCCCTTATCCTTATCCCTCCCACATTGGCAGGAATAGTTACAGCGCCCATAGCTGTTGGTATATTTCGTATGACCAACAATGAAGCAGGTGCTGGCATGGGCACCAGTGGTTTGGTAGGACAGTTTATGGCATTCGAAACAATGGGTTTTTCTACATCTACACTACTCATGGTGCTTGTTTTTCACATACTACTACCCGCATCAATAAGCCTTTTGTGCTTCTATTTTATGCAACAAAAGGGTTGGATTAAAAAAGGCGACCTGCTGCTCAGTTATGAATAGAGAGAACTATATTTTATTGAGCCTAATAATTGTTGGTAAAGGTCTATTATACATGCAAACTATACAGATATAGATTCTATATATGTGAAAGTTACTATTTCATTAAAAAAAATAGTAACTTTGTGATGTAACTATCAAAATAAAACAGGGTTGATGTGTTACAGAATAGTTCTACCTAAAAGATATATTCGAAGCCTTTACATACAATATGATAGAGAATAGTTCAAAGCCACCTGTTTTTTAAACAATGACAATCAGAATTAAATAAATTAATAACTAAATCGATATTCAATGAAATCAGACATTCAAATTGCAAAAGAAGCTAAGTTAATTAGAGCCAAAGATGTGGGTGAAAACCTTGGCATGGACAGAGAAAAAATTCAAAGTTTTGGACGTCACATGGCAAAAGTTCCACTAGAACTTATGCGCAAAGACCACATAGAAAAGAGCAATCTTATTCTAGTTACAGCCATTACCCCCACCAAAGCAGGTGTTGGTAAAACCACTGTATCTATTGGTTTAGCACTAGGACTCAACAAAATAGGCAAGAATGCTATCGTTACACTGCGCGAACCCTCACTGGGACCCGTATTTGGTATGAAAGGTGGAGCAGCAGGTGGTGGATACTCGCAAGTACTGCCCATGGAGAACATCAACCTACACTTTACAGGCGATTTTCATGCCATCACATCGGCACACAACACCATCTCGGCAATGCTCGACAACTATATGATGCGCAATCAAGGTTGTGAGAAGAGAATCAAACAAGTATTGTGGAAACGTGTATTAGATGTAAGCGATAGAAGTCTACGCTATATCACCACAGGCTTAGGCCCAGGTAATGGTGTTCCCAACGAGGCAGGCTTTGATATTACTGCAGCATCAGAATTGATGGCTATCCTCTGCTTGGCAGAAGACGAGGCAGATTTAAGACGCAGAATCGAGAATATCCTACTTGGATATACCCACGACGATGAGCCATTTACAGTAAAAGACCTTGGCATTGCAGGTGCAATTACCGTGTTGATGAAAGATGCTATCAGTCCCAACTTGGTTCAAACCACAGAAAATACACCAGCATTTGTTCATGGTGGTCCGTTTGCCAACATTGCACATGGTTGCAACTCGGTATTGGCTACTAAAATGAGTATGAGCTATGGCGACTATGTAGTTACAGAAGCAGGTTTTGGAGCCGATTTAGGTGCCGAAAAGTTTTTCAACATCAAATGTAGACAAAGTGGTCTGTCACCAAAGCTAACCGTTATTGTTGCCACAGCACAAGGCTTAAAGATGCACGGTGGTGTTCCAGAAAAAGAGATTAAAGAGCTCAATAGAAAAGGGTTGACAAAAGGTCTCGACAACCTACAGAAACACTTAGACAACTTGGCTTCATTTGGTCAAACCGTATTGGTGGCATTCAACAAATACGCTACAGATACCGAAGAGGAGATAAATGTAGTGAGAGAGTTTTGCGAGAAAAACAATGTGTACTTTGCAGTAAACGAAGCATTTGCACAAGGTGGCGAAGGTGCTATCGACCTTGCCAACGAAGTAGTGAAAGCTATTGAAGAGAACCCATCAAAACCTCTTAAATTTACTTACAACAACGAAGATACAATAGAAGAGAAGGTAGAGAAAGTAGCCCTTAATATCTATGGTGCTCGCGATGTGGTATTTAGCGAAAAAGCATTGAAGAAATTGAAGAGAATTCATGGCACAGAGTTGGAGAAATTCCCTATCTGTATTGCCAAAACCCAATACTCGTTCTCTGCCGATCCAAAAGCATATGGCGTAGCCAAAGACTTCCGCTTCAAGATCAATGACATTGTTATCAATCAAGGCTCAGAGTTTATTGTAGCTATTGCCGGCGAGATGATGAGGATGCCAGGTCTTCCAGCTAGTCCACAAGCGTTGAGGATTGATGTGAAGGATGGGGAAGTTTATGGATTAAGCTAATGGTTAATGG
>DUVZ01000102.1 GCA_012840785.1 Bacteroidales bacterium | reverse complement strand
CTGAAAGGGTACTTCATAAAGGCTGTTTTGTAATGTTGAAAAGCCAGCATTGCAAAACCCTGATATGGAGTGGAAAACGGAGAAAAATAGTCGTTCGTTTAAAGAGGTGATAACTGTGCTGTCGATACTGTTGAATATTAAAACAGCTCCAATTGCCTCAATTGAAAAGGTTATTAGAATTATTTTCTTTAGTGTAGCAAACACCTCGGATATCTTTTCAATATTTGTTACCTCGCTAAGGACTAGCTGGCTATGATAGGATGAACCTCCTTTGAAAAAGTAGCTAAAATAGCTCGTAAATGTCATGATTCCTATACCACCTGCTTGTATGAGTAGCAAGATGACGACCTGTCCGAATGTGGTGAAGAAGCTTCCAGTATCGACAACAGCTAAACCTGTAACACAAACTGCACTTGTAGAGGTAAATAGGGCATCAATAGGTTTAATGTGCGAGTGTGTTGCACTGGGCAGCACTAGCAATAGGGTGCCAATGGCTATTAAAGATAGAAAGCTTATTATAAATAATTGAGCAGGATTTAAAGAAGCTCTTTTATAATTCATTTTAAGTTGAATATAAATTCAGATTCTGTTATTGTCTCATGGATGGCAGCACATTGTGTGCACAGCATATAAACAATAGTTGCAAACATAAAGTTTAAAACTCATCCGGTTTTACTGGAACAATAAACACATTAAATAAGACTTCCTAAAACGGGAACTGTCTTTTTAATGTGTTTAAGCTTTAATTGGGGAACTCCCAATAGAATAGGTATCCTTCTTTATTATCAATTAAAATAATGAAGGTTGTACTACGTTTGCTTGAAAAAAGCAATTATTTTTTACTAGCTTTCTTCAATCTCTTCTCTTGCTTTTTCTCTTTTGGAGTTTTAGCAGGCTCTTTTTTGACGCTTTTCTTAGCATCTTGACTTTTAGCCATAATATTAAATTGTTAAGTTTATTGTTTGCTTTGTTTTGCCATAGTGGCAATTCACACTACAAATTTATAGAAAAATCTCTTGCAATTTATCAAAAGTCCAATTTATTGTTTGCTTTGTTTTGAAAAAACGGATGTAATACCACTAAACAAGGCTTATTCTTACTTTTTTTGTTTTAAGTCTGCTGTTGTTGGTATTCTCTATCAACTTTTGAGCTACTTCGGCGTGAACGCCAACATAAGTAACATCCTGTTTTATTTCGATAACGCCAACTTGCTCACTCTTAACTTTACCTTGCTTAATAAATAGACCTGCTACATCGCCTTTCGATATTTTGTCGCGTCTTCCTCCTGTAATATATAGGGTTTTCCATTGTGTGGGAGCAGGTTGTGTAGCTTTTGGCAACTCATCGACATGTAGGTTGTTTGCTACAATGGCTTGTATATACTCTGGAAGCTCTTCGCCTTCCCAATGCAGTATATAGGCAACTCCATCTCGATTCATACGTGCAGTTCGTCCATTACGATGAGTGAACTCTTTTTCGTGTGGCGGAAGGTGGTAGTGAAGAATAAACTCTATCTCTGGAACGTCCAATCCGCGTGCAGCTAAATCAGTTGCCAAGAGTATTTGGGTCGTTCCATTTCTAAATTTAATGAGTGCACGCTCTCTATCCATTTGCTCCATGCCACCATGATAAGGCTCGTGCTGTATGTTGTGGTCATTTAAGTAATCGCTTACTCGATCGAGTGCATCCCTGAAGTTGCAAAAAATAATTCCTGGCTTGTGCCCAATAAATTGAAGTGCTTTTACCAAAGATTGAAGTTTGTCTTTTTCTGGAGAGAGGAGTGTTTTGATGGTCAACTCCGACTCTCCTTTATCAACATAATTGATGAGGGTTGGCTTTTGCAGCCCTACAAATATTGGTATGTGGGTTTCACTAGTAGCAGAGGTTAGAAT
>DUVZ01000101.1 GCA_012840785.1 Bacteroidales bacterium | reverse complement strand
TTTTTTGTGGTCCCAACAGGGCATGATCCTGTGACCCCCTGATTATGAGTCAGGTGCTCTAACCAACTGAGCTATGGGACCTGATTCGATAGTACGCTATCGTAAGCGGGTGCAATATTACTACATTTTTTAATAACTGCAAAATATTTTGTCTATCTATATAGTAAAAAATATAAAAACCGCCCATTTTAGGCCAGAATTGGCTTTATCAGCATACCTCTCTCCTACTTTTTGGGGATTTACATGTGACTACCTAAAAATTTATCCTACTATTGTTTAAGGGTCTACCCAGTCACCATGTTCTTTAATTAAAGCAATCAATCTCTCAACTGCCTCTCCTTCTGGAATATTTTTTTCTATACACTCTCTCTTTTTATAGAGCGATATCTTTCCTGGTGCTGCACCTACATATCCATAATCGGAATCGGCCATTTCACCCGGACCATTTACTATACACCCCATCACTCCTATTTTAAGTGTTTTGAGGTGCGAAAACGACTCTTTTATTTTTGCTACGGTCTCTTGCAAGTTAAACAGTGTACGCCCACAACCAGGACATGAGATAAACTCTGTTTTACTAGTTCTTACTCTTGCCGCTTGTAATATACCAAACATATAGGCATCTAAATCAACTGCAGGAATTGCACCATCGTTTGATAGCATAATACCATTGCCAAATCCATCTAACAACAGTGCCCCAAAATCGACACTTGCTTTTACCTGTAGATTTTCTGACTCATCTTCGCTATAAGCACGATTCAATACTACGGGTATAGTGCAATCGCTCTTCAACAACTGATGCATAAAAGCACGTTGCTCTCCCACTCCATTAATATGATTGGTAGTTAAAATGATAACAGTATCATCAAGTTGGGAAAGTTTATCTAATAAACTGTCTTTTGACAAATCATTATATGAAAGCTGTAAAAACTTCAACTTACTTGAACAATTTGCTAATTCCTCCAGCTCCTCAACGGTGAAAAGTGGATACTGGTCTATCTTGTCTGTCCACAACTGATAGTCTAAAATCAACTTCACCCCATTGGGAATACTGGCTGGAATTTCGTTCCCTACATACTCATAGTCGGGGATAAAATGAGGATTGATAGCTACGTCATTGATTTTGGATCTATCTGTAATAACTACAGGCACATTATCGCCACCAATATTTTTCACCTGATGGGTGATGCGCTTGTCGATTGAAAAAAACGAGAACTTATCACTCGCTTCAGCTTCTATAGGTGCGTGATCTTGGCGAAGGGCAACATAATCGACCAGCTTTTGGGCAACTGGTAATTCAAATTCTGGATCTTCACTCAACGATACACGAATAGTATCGCCAATACCATCCGAGAGCAATGCGCCTATACCAACAGCCGACTTGATGCGTCCATCCTCGCCTCCTCCTGCTTCGGTAACTCCTAAATGAAGGGGGAAATGCATATCTTCTGCATCCATACGGTCGATGAGTAATCGTACAGATTTGGTCATCAACAGTGTATTGGAAGATTTTAGTGATATAACAATATCAGTAAAATCATGTGCCAGTGCTATTCGCAAGTATTCGAGGCAGGATTCTACCATTCCTTCTGGAGTATCGCCAAAGCGACTCATAATACGCTCTGAAAGCGAACCATGATTAACGCCAATGCGCACAGCTACACCATGTTCTTTGCAAATATCAAGAAAGGGAACAAACCTTTCTTCTATCTTTTGCAATTCCTGTGCAAACTCCTCGTCTGAATATTCTACAGCATCAGATGATCTTGAAACAGTAGCAAAGTTACCTGGATTGATACGCACCTTCTCTACATACCTAGCTGCTGCAATAGCAGCTTTGGGGTTGAAGTGAATATCAGCAGATAGGGGCACATTATAACCTTTGTTACGAAGGGCTTGATGAATATTCTTTAAGTTCTCGGAGTGCTTCACTCCTTGAGCCGTTAGCCTAATCAGTTCACCACCCGCCTCTATAATTCGCTCACACTGAGCCACACTTCCCTCCGTGTCAAGGGTGTCTGTGCTTGTCATGGTTTGCACAAGCACAGGATGGTTGCTTCCCAAAGTGATATAGCCTATCTCTACATTGTGCGCTTTGCGTCGCTTATAGTTAAAGTAGTTCATGCTTTCTCTCTCAATATTGGTTATATTATCGCTTCAAAGGTAATATTTCTATCCAATAACCATCGGGGTCGTTTATAAAATAGAGCCCCATAGATTCATTTTCGTAGCATACCCACCCATTTTTCTTATGAAACTCACGCGTTTTGTCGTAATCATTCTCTAGACGCACACATAAGTGTTGTTCATTATCACCCAAATTGTAGGGTCTGTCCCAATCTCTCAGCCAAGTTAGTTCGAGGGTAAAACCTGTTGTTTCATCACCAATGTAAACTAATATAAAAGAGTCATCATCTGCTTTTTTTCTTCTCACCTCTTTCAAGCCTAATGCTTTTTCGTAAAAGTCTAAACTCTTTTGAAGGTCTAATACGTTGATATTGTAATGATCAAACCTGCTTTTAATTTCCATAGTTATTTTATTTTAAATGATTGAGCTGTATGCTCTAATTTAAGTAGTTTTGTTTTTGCTTTATGCGCAATTGCCTCAAACTGCTGTATCTCTTTATAGCTGTCGCCGAAATGAATTGGCATAAAATACTTGGTCTTTATCTTGTTTACAAACTGCTCTCCACCACGCATAAAGTCTTTCCCAAGGCGAGGGTCGAGTGGAAACATTGCTACATCTAGCTTTTTAACCTGTTCCGACAACAGTTCCAATTCACAAATATACTGATTTTCGTAAACAAAAGCCTCATCCATGGGCACCTCTTCGTTCCAATGCCAATTGTTTAAATCTCCAGCATGAAACAGTTTTTTCTTCTTGTGCTCTATATAAAAACTTGCTCCTGCATCGGTAGAACCAAAAGCTTTTACCATAATATTGTCGTCACGATACTCTTCAAACTTATCCAAATAGATAATCTTCTCATCTTTCAGTAGATTGTTATCCTTTAGGGTATCAATTATCTCTTTCGAGAACAGATAAGTTATATTTTCTCTCTCTTTATCCCACGATAGCACCTTCTCATTAAAGTGATCACCATGAGAATGGGTACACAACACATAAAGAGGTTTGTCGTTTTGAAGAAGATGCTGGCTTACCCATCCAGTCTCTTCCCCATCTTTTATGGAGTCTATGTAATAATCAATAATTATAGAAAAATCGTCAAACTCTATTGCACAACAACTGTGATAGATATAAGTAATTGTCATAAGTATATTCTTTTTTCTCTCATTTAATTCTGTTTACTGATATAACAACTGAGACAATAATTGTTTCACAAAGGGGCTCTATTTACATCAATTTATCATCTAACAACAGAAAAACGATGAATAAGTAAACTAAAATGTAATAAAGGTGTTTATTAACTGCACACATTTATTACATTTGTGCAGTTAATATGAATTTAAAAAATCAACATAATATTTTAAAAATATGAACTACAATTTATTGAAAGGCAAAAGAGGTATCGTTTTTGGTGCACTCAATGAGCAATCTATCGCATGGAAAGTGGCCGAGCGAGCAGTAGAGGAAGGTGCTATCATTACTCTTTCTAATACACCAGTGGCTGTAAGAATGGGTGACACAGATGAGCTAGGAAAGAAGCTAAATGCTGAGATATTGCCCGCCGATGCTACCAATGTAGAAGACTTGGAGATGGTGTTCACCAAATCGATGGAGATATTAGGTGGAAAAATTGATTTTGTACTGCACTCAATTGGAATGTCACCCAATGTGCGTAAAAAAAGAACTTACGACGACTTAGATTACAATCTACTAGACAAAACATTGGATATATCTGCAGTATCGTTTCACAAAATGTTGCAAACAGGTAAAAAGCTTGATGCTATTGCTGAAGGTGGATCAGTATTGGCTCTTACTTATGTTGCGGCACAACGCTCGTTTGTAGGCTACAATGATATGGCTGATGCAAAAGCACTCTTAGAGTCCATAACCCGCAGCTTTGGATATATCTATGGTCGTGAAAAAAATGTTAGAATTAATACAATTTCTCAATCGCCCACAATGACTACAGCTGGAAGTGGTATAAAAGGAATGGCCGACCTATATGACTTTGCCAATCGCATGTCCCCAATCGGAAATGCCGATGCTGATGACTGTGCAGATTACTGTATTGTGATGTTCTCTGATTTAACCCGCAAAGTAACTATGCAAAATCTTTACAACGATGGTGGTTTCTCGAGCATGGGTATGAGCCTCCGTGCAATGAAGCAATATACAAACGGCTGTGATGAAAAGGATGATGATGGAAATATTATTTATGGATAACTTGTTTAATGGATAGTTAAACGAAACTCCTCACATACATTCGAAATAACATTAAATTTAAAACCCTAGACAGATTCGTAGATTATCACGAGCTGCTCTGGGGTTTCTTGGTATTATTTTCTGCATATTATTCCTGAATACATGATTAATTATGTAAATTTGTGAAACTAAAACTACACCTTATGGAAAGAAAAGAACTTGCACCCGTCCTATTATTTGCTTACAACAGACCAAAGCATGTAAAGCAAGTGTTAGAAGCACTACAGAAAAACAAATTGAGCGAACAGAGCGAGCTATTTATCTTTTCTGATGGAGGCAAAGACTTCGAGGATGAAAAACTTGTGGAAGAGACACGCAAAATATTGGACAACACCACTGGTTTTAAAAAAACAACTGTTATAAAACGACCAGTTAATTTTGGATTGGCTGCCAATGTTATCGATGGTGTTTCAACCATAATAGAAAAATACGGAAAAGTGATTGTATTGGAAGACGATTTGATTACTTCACCCACTTTTCTAAGCTTCATGAACAAAGCGCTTGATGTATATGAAAATGTAGATGA
>DUVZ01000100.1 GCA_012840785.1 Bacteroidales bacterium | reverse complement strand
GAAATGAGTTGGTCAAGTTTTTTCTCACCATCTTTCTTCTGTATCTCACTATATGGTAAGTGATAACAAAGAGAATATCAGCAAAGACATACAACACAGGCAGTGGCAAAAATGCATGCACTTTTAGCAACCCATATATTAGATGATAACCAAGTGGTTTATTACTCATTTTCTATGGTAGTTAAATGTGCTTCCATTGTCATTGTTTCAGGGTTGAGCTCTCCAATTGTAACATCAACAACTTCATTTTCAAACAAGTTGTTGTAAGGAGTAGCCACTTTTACATAATTTTCGGTAAATCCCACCATTGTGTGTCCTTGTCTGGCGCTTTCAAACAACACTTTTTGTGCTGTGCCCTTATTTTCGTTGTAAAACGCTTCCAACTTTTGCTCCGATATATCTAGCAAAGCTTTGCTGCGCTCATGTTTCACTCTTGGGTCTACAGGATTATCCATTTCCAGTGCCTTTGTACCAGCACGTTCCGAATAGGTAAACACATGTAATTGCGATATAGGCAACGACTCAATGAAACGCTTGGCATCCTCAAAATGCTCATCCGTTTCGCCACGTACACCCACAATCACATCCACACCTATAAAAGCATGTGGCAATACTCCTTTTATCTTCTCAATTTTGTGAGCAAAGAGTGATGTGTCGTATTTCCTCTTCATCAACTTAAGCACCTCATCGTTACCCGATTGTAATGGAATATGGAAGTGAGGCATAAATCGTTTGGAGTTGGCTACAAAATCAATTATTTCATCAGTCAAGAGGTTTGGCTCAATCGACGATATTCTATATCGCTCAATGCCCTCTACATTATCTAATTCTTTTACCAAGTCGATAAAACTCTCGTTGGTCGATTTCCCAAAGTCACCAATATTTACCCCCGTTAGCACAATTTCTTTTCCTCCATTGGCTGCCACCTCTTGGGCTTGTGCTACTAAGCTACTTATAGAGCCGTTTCGACTTCTACCACGAGCAAAGGGAATGGTGCAATAGGTGCAATAATAATCGCATCCGTCTTGCACTTTCAGAAAATGTCGTGTTCTGTCGTCTGCTGAACATGATGGGATAAACTTTTTTATCTGATTTAATTTCGTAACAAATACTTCGCCCTTATCATGATCTCCATCGCCATTTTTTATATTATCAAATTGGCTAATATAATCCAACACATCCATTTTCTGATCGGAGCCCAACACTAAATCTACCCCCTCTATATCTGCAATTTCTGCAGGTTTTAATTGTGCATAGCAACCAGTTACTAGAACAATAGCCCCAGGATGTTGTTTAATCATTTTACGGATGGCTTGACGAGATTTCTTATCGGCCAGATCCGTTACAGAACAAGTATTTATTACACAAACATCGGCCTTTTGTCCTTTTTGCGCTTTTGCAATGCCAGCTTCAGCCAATTGTTTGCCAATTGTAGATGTTTCTGCAAAGTTTAACTTACACCCCAACGTGTAGTAAACAGCAGTTTTATTTTCGAATATTGTAGTATCTATCATAGTGCGTTTTGTAGTAGAATATTGCGGTATCAAAAGAATAAATGATACCAAATAAAAGCAAATTTACAATAAATATGCAACCTATAGGCTACACAACATTGTGATTAGAATTTTATATACTATTTTTACACAAAATAGGAGAAACTGAGCATAAAACAAAGATATGATTGAAACTAACTTTATAAAGCTATACGAAAAGAGTTTTCGTGAAAATTGGGGCCTTCCTGCTTTTACAGATTTAAACGAATCAACAACAATAACCTATGGCGACTTTGCCACTAATATAGGCCATTTGCACATACTCTTTGAAGAGATGGGCTTAAAGAAAAAAGACAAAGTTGCTCTTATTGGTCGAAACCATACAGCTTGGGCAGCCATTTTTATGGCCACCATTACTTATGGTGCCGTTATTGTGCCCATATTACATGAGTTTCATCCAGATAGCATGGAGAATATTATTTTGCACTCAGATGCAAAACTAAT
>DUVZ01000099.1 GCA_012840785.1 Bacteroidales bacterium | reverse complement strand
TGTGATGAAATTTACTTCGTAGGATTTTAAAAAGAAGACTTTGTGATGAAATTTACTTCGTAGGATTTTAAAAAAGTGACTTTGAGCTAAAATTTGACGTGGTGAATTTTGCGGAGAAGAGTGAAAACTTTGACTCGACGTGGTGGATTTTACAAACGAGTCTGAAAAATGGCGTCGCGTTTGGTGGATGGTGCAGATGAGACTAAAAAATGGTGTTTGATATGATGATTGACGCAAACGAGAGTGAAATCTTCTGTTTAACGAAGTGATTCGTAAGAATGAGAGTGAATGTTGCTATTTGCATTGGGGAGTGAAACAAACAAGAATAGATGTTTAGATTGTAGAGAGTGGGCAAAGTGGATAAGGGTGCCAAACTGTATTGATGGGGAAATGGTGGGCAACCATCGCTAGTGGACGAAACAACTCAATCTTTTTTTGCTCAAAATGAGTATCAAAAATAACTGATAATCTATAAGGAAAAAATAAGTATAGTTTTAATACAATAACCGACTGCTTGACAGAAACAAGGAAGGAGGGTTCGCTTTATAAAGATACTACTAGCTTTTACAGCCAAAAAAAGATTGCATTAAATAAAAATAATCTCTATCTTGCACTCTATTACAGCACTCAACTATACAATGCGCTGAAATGCATCAGACTGGGTGATGGATAATACAATAACTTACAAATCGCAACAACAATGAGAATAGCAATTCTAACCTTATCTGTTTTAGTACTATTTTCGTCGACTATAGCCACTGCCAACAACCATTACAAGGCAAGCAACACAAGCAGTGCGCAGCAAGCTGACAGGGGTGTGACGGGATTGTTGCTCGATGATGAGTATACCCCCGGAACGGTAATTTTTAAAGATGGTGCAACTTCGCGTCAGATGCTCAACTATTTTATCGATTTAAACCAAATTACCTTTATTAACGAAAAGAACGACACGTTGGTTGTGTCGGATTTGAGCGATATTAATTTAATAACGTATGCCGATAGAGTATTTATTCCCCTCGACAAAAGAAAGGTGGCAGAGGTGGTGAAAACTTTTGGCGACGAGCAGACGATGCTATTGTTGCAACGCGAAGGCAGGGTGAATAGAGTGAGCGATTCGTCGGGACCATACGGCACATCGACAGAGACAACTAGCATAAGCCGACTGAACACAATGCACGAATGGGAGATACATCAAGAGCTTGGTGCCGAAAGTATGTATGAGCGCTATACCAAAGATGTGTATCATGTAATGAGGCTTGGGGTGGCATACAGAATTAATAACCTTAGATCGTTTAGACGCATATTTAGACCTAAATGGAACGAAATAAAGGCATATAACAAAGAGCATAAACTTGATGTGAGGAATAAGGAGGATTTGATTGCGCTGTTGGAGTTTTGTGTGGGGGAGAAAGGGTGAACAGTGAACAGTGAGCTCAGCTCTCGCACGATTGTATGGTGTGGGGTTTATGTAGAGCAAAACCACGCGAAAGATTTGCGCGGAAGCGTGTTAACTCTTTGTGGTTAAACCAAAGAACGAAATCACGAAAAAACAAAAAAACAAAAAACAAAAAACAAATGAACAAACTATTTCTAACCATCATCGCCATAACAGCCATGCTAACGGGCTGTGGGCGTACACCGTCAACAACTGTATCATCGCCCAATGGCAAAATTAGTCTAAACTTTCAGGTGACCGAAGAGGGCACAATGTTGTATGAGGTGCAGGTAAACAACAAACCGTTTATACTGCCATCGAGGCTTGGTTTTGAGGAGCAGACGGGGATGGTGTTGGCAAACTATTTTGATGTGATGGGGGTTGAGTTCGACAAAGAGGATGAGACCTGGACGCAACCATGGGGCGAGAATAAAACCATTAGAAACAAGTACAACGAAATGGTGGTTCATCTATCTAGTATAGATGCAAACCTTACGATGCGCTTTCGTCTGTTCGACGATGGGTTGGGCTTTAGATACGAGTATGGGTATGCTACGGATGGAAGTACTTTGCTATTGACTGATGAGTTGACCGAGTTTAACTTTGCGCAGAATGGTGTTTCGTGGTCTATTGCTGCAGATTTTGATACGTATGAACTGCCCTATCGCACCCTGCCAATAGACCAGGTGGAGGATGCTAATACGCCCATAACGATGAAGACGGAGGATGGTGTGTATGCAAGTATTCACGAGGCGGCGTTGGTAGATTTTCCGGAGATGACGTTGGTAAAAAAGGGCAACATGGGGTTTAAATCTAACTTGGCGCACTGGCCCGATGGGGTGAAGGCGCGCATAGAGGGTGGAACTTTTGTAACACCTTGGCGCACCATCCAGATTGCCAACGAGGCAGTGGGATTGATAAACTCGGCATTGATACTAAACCTAAACGAACCGTGTGCCATTGAGGGTGATTTAAGTTGGATTCGCCCCATGAAGTATGTGGGCATTTGGTGGGGAATGCATTTGGGTATAGAGAGTTGGGTGATGGGCGACCGTCATGGAGCAACTACCCAGAATGTGAAAAAATATATCGATTTTGCTGCGGCAAATAATATCGACGCTGTATTGGCAGAGGGATGGAACCAGGGATGGGAAGGTTGGGGCGACCCTAGCCAGGTGCCTTTTAGCTACACCAAGCCTTATGCCGATTTTGATATGGAGGAGCTGGCAAGGTATGCTGCCGAGAAGGGTGTGGAGCTTATTGGGCATCACGAAACTAGTGGGCATATCGACAATTATGAGCAACAGATGGAGGAGGCTTTTGCGTGGAGCAAATCGCTGGGCATCAATAACATTAAGACTGGTTATGCGGGTGGTATAACGGGTGGACAGCAACATCACAATCAGTTTATGGTGCGCCACTATCGCAAGGTGGTAGAGCGTGCTGCAGCGCATAGGTTGAGCATCAATGCACACGAACCTATCAAGCCAACGGGTATCCGTCGCACCTATCCCAATATGATGAGTGCCGAGGGTGCAAGGGGCATGGAGTGGAATGCTTGGAGCGAGGGAAATCCGCCTCATCATCATGTACTGCTACCTTTTACACGCCTATTGGCAGGACCTATGGACTATACGCCGGGAGTGTTTGATATTTTATTTGAGAAGACACGCAACCTACCGCAACGCAAGAAGTGGAACCCCCAGGATAAGGGCAATAGCCGTGTGAATACTACATTGGCAAAGCAGGTGGCAAATTGGGTGGTGCTCTATTCGCCAGTGCAGATGGCATCGGATTTGGTGGAGCATTATGAGGGGCATCCCTGTTTTCAGTTTTTCCGCGATTTCGACCCCGATAGCGATTGGTCGGAAGCGTTGCAAGGCGAACCGGGTGAGTTTATTGCTTTGGTGCGCAGGGCAAAAGAGAACTTCTTTTTGGGCGCTACAACTAACCAAGAGGCACGCACATTGACTATTCCGCTCGACTTCTTGAAGGAGGGTATCACTTACAAAGCTATCATATATGCCGATGGCGATGATGCTGATTGGGAGAGCAATCCGCTGGAGTATAAAATTGTGGAGAGGCAGGTTGCTTCTACCGACACGCTCACCGTAGCTATGGCTAAGGGAGGGGGGCAGGCTGTTTCGTTTGTGCCGGTGGAATAATAGCTGTCAGCTGTCAAGGTCTATCAGGCATTAACACTCTGCTTGCTGGTTACTGTTTACTAAAAAAATACTTGTCTGTATTTGCGTAACAGGACACAATACGTCTTGTTACGCAAATATGAACAAGTAAACTGCAAGTTCTTAATTCTTATGTAACGTCCTAAAATAAATGGACGCAATTTTGACTTAGTTATTTATGTCAGCCTTACAGGCCTCTGAACACAGAACTAAAACCATACCCAAGGCTTTGCCTTGGGCTGAATTATGCCAGCCTTTCAGGCTTGAAATGCAAACAACAAAAGTAGTCACGGTGAATATTGCACAGCACATTGCGGCTAGAGTCCGCATTGTGCATTATTCCATGGGGTAAACTTTCAACTCTTACTTGTCCCACGGCCGTTGTCGACGCGACTGTCCTCTGTTTTTTTGCGAGAAGGTAAGCCACATATAAAACACAGCAACCCCAATAAGTGGAAGCAAAAGTATAACCAGTGTCCACATAATTTTCTGCTCTATAGAGCACCCCACTCTTTTGAACAGATGGTAGATAGCAAACAAATCGACTGCAATAACTAGAAGCAGGTATATTAAATTGTTTTGAAACATAGCTGTATTGGTTTTAAATGGTGATGAAACTTATTGACCTACTGATAGGTATCTGATAGTAAAGGTAGTGAAAAATATTTGAGAATAAAAGTATAAAGCAAAAACGAGACAACTATAGAAAAGTTGCCTCGTTTTCAGAAAAAAAGTTAGTTAGTTGTTATTTATTAGGAGTATTCCATATTTTGGTTTCTCTGCATTTTGTTAAAGCAGTTTGATCGCCCAGTTGAATCATAAACTCACCCTCTTCCAGTGTCCACTTGCCTTCTGCATTTACAAAAGCGAGGTCGTTGGCATTTATAGTGAAGGTTACTGTTTTGCTCTGACCGGGTGAAAGCTCTACTTTATCGAAGGCACGCAAGCGGCGCACATCGGGTGTGATGGAAGCCACAAGGTCGCTTGAGAAGAGCAGCACAGACTCTTTGCCTGCCACCTTGCCTGTGTTCTGGATATCAACAGTTATCATAATATCTTCTCCGGCAGCAAACTCCTTTTTATTGATATGCAAGTTGCTATATTCAAAAGTAGTGTAGCTCAACCCATAGCCAAATGAGTACTGAACAGATGTTTCTGCACCATAATCGTATGCACCCTCCATTTTTGTGTCGAGGTTTTGACTTGGTTTATGGTCGTAGGTAATTAAACTTTGTTCGAATTTTGGATAGGTGTATGGCAGTTTTCCACTTGGGTTTACATCACCTGCAAGAATATCAGCCAATGCATCGCCACCATAATTGCCTGGTAGATAGAGATGCACGATGGCTTTTGAGTTTGGTTCTATTTTTCGAATCAAACGTGGACGCCCTTCGTTGAGCACAAGAATAACAGGCTTGCCGGTTTGTTGTAGTGCCAGTGCCAATGCAATTTGATTGTCAGACAAAGAGAGCTCCTCTAAGTTACCTGGAGTTTCGCAGTAGGAATTTTCGCCTAAAGCTAGTACAATGTAGTCTACACCAGCTGCAGCAGCTACTGCACGCTCTATTTGGGATTGGTTTTCTTCGAAGTATTGTCCTGCCATATTGTAGGTTACACCCTCTTCTAACACCACATTATCGGCACCAAATTTATTGCTCAGTGCTTCGTAGATAGTATTGTATTGCTCGGCAAACTCTTCGGTTTTTTCGCCTTGCCACGAGTAGCTCCATCCACCATTGAGTGTGCGCATTGAGTTGGCATTGGGTCCTGCAACCAATATTTTTACTCCCTGTTTTAGGGGAAGTATATTGTTGTCGTTTTTTAATAGTGTAATCGACTCATCAGCAGCTGCTTTTGCAGCAGCTTCATGCTCGGCGCTTCCAAAATTTGGATAGTCGTGACGCGACCAATAGGGTTTGTCGAACAGACCTAAACGAAATTTCATGCGCAACACTCTGCGCACTGCATCGTCTACACGCTCTTGAGACACCTCGCCAGACTCTACCAGTTCTATGAGGGTGGGCATCAACTCAAGGTTGTATGGCTCCATCACCATGTCGATACCTGCATTGATGGCTTCGCGCACTGCGTCTCGATAGTTGTGCACAATGTGGTCGCGGCTCAATAGGTTTTGAACGTCAGCCCAGTCTGTAACTACTAGACCATCAAAATCTAGGTCTTCTTTCAGCCATTGGGTTAATAAACGATAATCGGCATGGGTGGATACACCATTGATCATACCCGAGTTTACCATTACTGATAGAGCATTGCCATCGATAATAGCTGCACGGAAGGGCTCGAAAAACTTCTCACGTAGATCGTTTTCTGCAATAATAGCGGGAGTGCGGTCTTTTCCTGAAACAGGAACACCATGACCAATATAGTGTTTTAAACAGGCTGCAACATTGTTTGCACCCACTACGTTGTGATTCTCGCCTTGATAACCACGAACTACAGCAGTTCCCATTTCGGCATTTACATAAGTATCTTCACCAAAACTTTCCCAAATACGCGACCATCGAGCATCGCGACCAACGTCCATTGTGGGTGAGAAGTTCCATGGGATATTACTTGCACGTGTTTCATAAGCAGTAATCTCGGCACCTTTTGTTACCAAATCACGGTTAAAAGTAG
>DUVZ01000098.1 GCA_012840785.1 Bacteroidales bacterium | reverse complement strand
TTTACAAAAAACTTCACAGCCAACGATATCGATTGGCACAAAGAGAAGCCCGACGAAATGGCTATTATCAACTACACATCGGGCACCACAAGTAGTCCAAAAGGTGTGATGATACCCTATCGCAGTGTGTGGTCGAACAATAAATATGCCAACGACAATGTACCCTTCAATAAAAGAGGCGACGATATAGTATGCATGCTTCCCATGGCTCACACTTATGGATTGGCATTCGAAATTATCAAATCGCTCACATTGGGTTGTCATATTCACTTCTTGGGCAAAGTGCCCTCGCCACGCATCATCAAAGAAGAGTTTGCCAAGTACAAACCAAAATTGATACTATCCGTTCCATTAATTATTGAGAAAGTAGTACAAGGCAATGTAATGCCCGCCCTACAAAAAGAGCCCATCAACACACTCCTCAAAATACCCGTTGTGCGCACCTTTGTTCGCCGCAAAATCAAAACCCAACTAATGGATTTCTTTGGTGGCAATGCCGGTGAGTTTATTATAGGCGGAGCATCGCTCAACGAAGAGGTAGAGAAACTATTGATGGATATAAAATTCCCATTCACAGTGGGTTATGGCATGACCGAGACTAGCCCACTCATTGGCTATGTTCGTTGGCAAGACTTCAGAAGCCAGTCGTGTGGCAAAGTAGTAGACCGAATGGAGGTAAAAGTTGACTCTCCCGACCCACAAAATATAGCAGGCGAGTTTCTTGTAAAAGGCATGAACGTGATGCTTGGCTATTACAAAAACGAGGAAGCAACAAAAGAGATATTTACCGAAGATGGTTGGATGAAAACTGGCGACCTTGGCGTGATAGATAAAGATGGTTTCATGTACATCAAAGGGCGCAACAAGAACCTTATTTTGGGACCTGGTGGACAAAACATCTATCCCGAAGAGATTGAGGAAAAGCTAAACAACCTACCTTGTGTGCAAGAGGCATTGGCAATAGAGGAGGATAGCAAAGTAGTTGCCCTTATCTACCCCAATACAGATGCACTAAAAGCAAAAGGCATCAAACCCGAAGATTACGAAAAGCACTTCGAGGAGCAGATAAAAGAGGTAAATGATAACCTACCAGCATACAGTAAAATCAGATCCTTCCGCCTACAAGACGAGGAGTTTGAGAAAACTCCAAAGAGAAGCATCAGACGGTTTAAGTATATGGAGGGGGGAAGTAGGAGTTAATGATTAATTATTAATTGTTAATTATTAATGCCTGCAATGGTTGGCTGTTAGCGGTTCTCAGCAATTGTCATTCTGAACGAAGTGAAGAATCTATCTAACTGTTCTAGAATTATTAATGGGATCTTTCACTACGTTCAAGATGACATCACCCTTCAGAAACAGCAAAGCAATCCCGGAGGGATGAAATTATTGTAGAAATAAAAGATGTACACGCTAAAAAAAATCCGGATAAATGGTATTTTTACAAAAAAAATCTAACATACAATCATCACAATTGTATGTTAGATAATTAAAGTTGCTAATTATAAACCCCTGTTGAAAGATAATCAATCGCCCAGCTCTTTAATTTTGAAACGATCTATTTCGGCCGGTTCATGCTCCTGTTTCATAATCTGCTCTATCCGGCTGACTATTTCAGGATTATTATCAGCAACATTATACTTTTCCACAATATCATTGTCAAGGTCATAAAGCTCTAGTGTCATATTACCTTTAAAGATATCCTTGCGAATTGCTTTCCATTTACCCATTCTCACAGCTTGTTGACCACCCGATGCTGGAAACTCCCAGTATAGGAACTCATGAGCTGGTTGCTCTTTTCCTAAAAGTTCTGGCAGTAAACTAATACCATCTGTATCAGCCGGAGCATCTATTCCCGCAATTTCAGAAAAAGTAGGCATCATATCCCAAAATGCAGATATATGATTTGATATGCTATTTGGTTTGATTTTCGCAGGCCAACTAGCTATCATGGGCACACGAATACCGCCTTCATAAACATATCCTTTACTTCTTCCATATCCTTCTTGTAAAGGTCCACCACTATTAAACCATTCAGAATCTGCACCACCGTTATAGCTTGGTCCATTGTCTGATGTAAATATAATAAGGGTGTTGTCATAAAGCCCCAAATCTTTT
>DUVZ01000358.1 GCA_012840785.1 Bacteroidales bacterium | reverse complement strand
CGTTGGCTCATTCGTTGGCTCATTCGTTGGCTCATTCGTTGGCTCATTCGTCAGCTCGGGTTCGGCTTTCGGCTCGGATTGTGTCCCAGGCTGAAGCTCTGACTCGGCTTTCTGGCCGCTGTCCTTTGTTACGGCAGCCACGGCACAATCCTTGCGCAGGATCTCTTCAGCGCTGTTTAGATGGTTCAGCGTATGGGCCGCCAGTTTGTCATACAGAACCGTCACCTCTTCATCGGTCGCGTCCATGGGCATGGCTGTCACCAGATCTTCGGCGGCTCCGGTAAACAGGCCAATGCCAAACTGGGCATCTGGCTCCACGCCAACGAAGCAGAGCTCTTTTAGCTTCCCGCAGTTCGTGAAAGCGTTGTCGCCAATTTCCCTCACAATGTCTGCCATCACAACGCTTTCCAGGTTCCCGCAGTTGTAAAAGGCTATGCTTCCAATTGTCTTCGCGTGTAGTACGGCCATGCCCGCCAGGCCGCTGTTTTGAAACGCGCCCACGCCGATCTCTTCCAGAGCATCGCTAAAATCTACATGGGTAAGGGATTCGCAGTCGGCAAAGGCGTAGTTGTCCATCAGCTTCACCCGATTATAAAAGTACACCTCGATCAAGGCGGTGCAATCCCTAAACGCACCGATCCCCAGTCGGGTCAAAGGCCCATAGCAGTCCACCCTTAGCAGGCGGTTGTCAAAGCCAAAGGCGTTGTCTTCGATGTATTCCACAGTTTCGGGAATGACGATCCTCGTCAGGGCGCGATCCACATCCCACAGGTCCTCGTTTTCTGACACTCCGCGATTGACAAACGCGCTGACGCCAATTCGCTTCACCATAACGCCGTCGATCTCCCGGGGGATCACCACTTCGCCGCCCGGCCCCACATATTCTTCAATGGTGCCGCCATTGGCGTCAAATGTGAAATCTTCCGCCGGGTTGGGCACAAGGCTGTCCGGCATGGCCCGGAAATTCGATGTTTCACCCTCCCGCAGCAGGGGCGCATACCAAGGGATGTCCATCGCCTTGCCTAGAGCAGCGATCTCCTCATCGCTCGCGTCCTTTGCAAAGCGCAAGCCCTCCACCGGGATTCCTTCAAAGGCGCCGGGCTCCGCATCAACCCCTGCGGGAATCACCAACGTGGTGATGCCGCTTCCTGAAAAGGCGTTGGCACCGATGCGCTCTAACGAATCGGGCAAGGTGATGGCCACAAGGGAAGCGCAGTTTTGAAAAGCCCCCTCGCCGATGTCGGTGATTGTGTCAAACAGATGGATGGTTTCCAGGGCGCTGTCCGCAAAGGCATATGCCCCGATGTCGGTAAAGCGCTCGGAATGGGGCACATAAAAGGCCTTCAGGGAGGTGTTGCCCTCAAAGACGCGCTCGCCTATGCCGGTGACGTACACGCCCTCCTCCCCCTGGCGGTAGCTCCAATGCACGGTCAGGGCCTCCAGCTCGCTTGCGGATGCCTTCAACAGGCCGTCTTCATAGGTGTAATCGTCCACATTGGGGATCCCGGGCGGGTTGGCGCGCCAAACTGACGCATCGATCTGGCCGATATCCGCCAAGGCCGAGGCCGCCGCCACCGATTGGGCCCGGGTGGCATCGACGGGCAAATCCACGTCCGCCAAGGGGACGTCCAGAAAAGCTTCCGCGTTCGCCTGCGGGAAAACATACCCGTTTAAAATCAGATAATCCAGCGCCACGCAGCCCGAAAAGGCGCTATCCTCAATGCTTTCCAGGGATGCGGGCAATTCCGCTTCCGTCAGCCCCCGACATCTTTCAAATGTGCCGGCCCGAAGCGTACGCACCCCTTCGGGTACGCGCATAGAGGTGATGTTCATGCAGGACGCAAAGGCATTTTCGCCGATTTCCGCAAGGCCGTCGGGCAAATCGATCCAGCGTAGGGCCGAGGCTGAGAAAGCATCGGCGCCGATATAGCGCAGCGAGTCCGGCATATCAGCATAGTAAACTTGGGAATAGGCAAAGATTCCGTCGCCGATGCGCTCCAGCCCCTGGGGCAGGCGGACGATGTGGGTTGCACCGTCGGCATGGAAGATCTTGTCCCCCAAGGCCCGCACAGCGATCCCATCGATCTGTTCGGGGATATCGATGCGCACGGCCCGGGAATCCACCGCAGTAATTTCCCCTGCGTCGGCGTCAAATGCAATCGCATGAACCGCCGGGGTGTAATCGTATACCTCCGCCGGCAGCCCGTGCTCCTCAATGCGCACGCCCTCAGGCAACAGCGGCGCATAGGACGCCGTTTCCCCTTGAGGAACGTAAAAGACCGCACCTTCCGCTATGGGCGAAAAGGCACTTGGATCCGCAATGATCGGTGCCTTGCCATAAAAGGTGACCGCTTCCAGCGCATCGCAAAAGGCGAAGGCGTCCCGCTCAATCAGGGCCGCAGAAGCCGGTATGTCGATGTGGGTTAACCCCCGGCACCCGAAAAAGGCGTAGCGTCCGATCTTTTGAAGCGTCCGGGGCAGCGTCACCTCCAAAAGGGACTCGCAATAATAAAAGGCGCTATCTTCAATGCGATCAATGCCCTCGGGAAAATTCACCCGGATTACCTGTGCGTTCTCACGCAAAAAGTTGGGGCCTACGGCGGTCACCGCTTGCCCTTGCACTTGGGACGGCAGCACGAGGCTTGCTTCGGTGCCCAGATAAGCTTTCAACGCGCCCTTCTCCAAAGACCATAGGCCACTTTCGGGGGCATCGCCCATCCCGCGCTCCATCCACATGATGCCGCCATCCCCAAAGTCTGCGGCAATCCGGCCGTCCTCGTGCAGCGCAAGCGTGGCCGTTTCATCATCAAGCTTTAGCGACAGCCTGCCATCCTCAAAGGCAAAATCAATGGGCCCCTGTTCATCGCCGTCCATGGCGGCACTGACAGCGCCCTCAGACACGGTGATGACCATATCGAAGCCGACTTCCTCAGCCGTTATGGTCACGCCTTCGATGGTGAAATACGCACTGTGCCACTCGCCGATGAAATCCACCAGTACAGCATCGGCCCGAGGCGGCGAGGTGAGGTTCGCATTCCCCGCAGCCGCCTCTTCCCGACCAAAGATCATCAGGGTACCGCCATCGTCCAACACCAGGGTGTCGCCCTGGATGGCCAGTTCTCCTTCATCATCCTCCATTATCAAGGTGATGCTGTCGCCTTCCAAGCGCCAATCAATGGCTTCCTCCTCATCTTCAAACGACATCAAGCCCCGGCCCCCTTCTTCAAGGACCAATGTGATGTCCAAGCCCAAGTCCGCTGCCGAAAGGCGCAGCCCTTCTGCTTCCACTTGCTGCAAATGCCATGTGCCGGTGTAATCCGCCGCCAGCGCCTGCCCGAAAACGTTCAGGCACAACATCAACGCCAAAACCATCGCCACCGCCGTCCATCTTTGTTTCATGAAAGAGCCTCCTGTCTATACTTTGTATACCGACGCAAACTCCAACTGGCTGGTCATCTTTCGTACAGCAAGCTTCGGAGTATAACAGATAGCAGGGTACGATTGGTTCCATGCTTGCTGACATGCTTTGCCCAGATTATACCATACTTTAGTGCTTGTCGCAAACGAAATAGACTTTCATCAAACGAAAAGTTAAGGCAACACCACGAGAAAGCCAATAGCTGGCAGGATAAAATGGTATCATAGAGCCATGAACAAACGAATCGATCTGCCCGTCTTGAGCAACGGACTTGCGCAGGTGTTGGCGAACAAAGAAAGGATTCTTGGTGCAGATGGGGCTAATTATCCCGTGAGGGGAGTGGCTTGTGCTGATAGAGTCGTGCTATTAACAGGGAGGGCGTGGGAATAAATCGTTCCCACTAGAAATGATGCTGCGGATGTATCAGCTGTAGAATCTGTACAACTTTTGGGATAAAGTGACCGTGGATGAGGGGACCAATATCCATGCATTTTCAAAGTTTTGCGGAGTGGATTTGAGCAATCAAGTTCCAGATGGTTATGTGCCGGGAAGGTTTCGCAACTTACTGATCAAGAACGCGATGTAGGAGAGGCTATTTGTGCAGATCATAGAACTTCTGCAACGAAAGGGTTTGTCGCTTAGGAGGGGGATGATCGCGGATCTGATGCTAATCGAAGCGCAACCTTCGCCCAAGAACCATAAGAAGTAGCGCGATCCAGAAGCGAATCAGATAAAAAAGGGAACCAGTGGCGCTTTGGCGACAAGCCGCCTATCGGCGTGGTCAAAGACAGCGGTTTGGTGCAAAGGGCAAAGGTGATCGCCGCGAATGTCAGCGGCGTTGCGATGATGCCAAAGCTGCCGGTTGGCAAGGAAGAAATCGTTCATGGGAATAGCGGCTATCTCGATGCGCAGAAGCGTGAGGATGTCATTGTCAATAACAAAAAAATAAGAAGATTCAGTATAAAATCAATTGCCGTCCATCGCAGACTTTAAAACGTTTGCTATGGCCTAAAAAACAACTCAAGCGCCGGGAACGCGAAAGATCCTCTGTTCGGGCAAAGGTAGAGCACGTCTTCGCCGTTATCAAAGGAGTCCCGGCACCAGAAAACGCGGTACTAAGGACTGGCCAAACAGTCTGCTGAACTGAACATATGTTTCACCTTGTCAAATCTTGTGCTGGCTGGCAAGCCGTCTCTCGAAACTTAACTTTCTGTTCTTACACGCTCCTAAAGAACTCATAGGAGAGTAAGGCGCTTTCTTTTTCCCGTATTTTCACAGAATCGGCAGTTGCGCGGTGTTGGTTAAATGTGGTCAATTATAGTTGATTAACGTTATGAAGGGTGGTATAATGTGGATTGCCCGGTGTGAACACCCGCATCCAATTGGCTAGTCAAAAAGTGGGATGACGGGAAAAACAACCCAGAGACAGATAAGGCGCTATTTGTTTCGCACATGTATCCCTAAATAAATACTTAAAATGAACTGGTCTTTCCCCTTTTATAAATGCACTTTAGTTGCGTTTCCTAAAAACAGTCAGAATTAATAGTGGCAGGATTTCCTGTGATTGGCTACGTCATACCTTGTGATTTACCGAACGAAAAGTGCCGCCACAAAAGAAAGGAACGTCAATATGAGCACACAGACCTACCAATGCCCCTGTTGCGCGGCGCCGCTTAGCTATGCCGGTACAAGTGGCAAGCTGGACTGCGCGTCCTGTGGAAACGCTTTCGAGCTCGAGGACATTGCCGCGCTGAGCGACACAGCAGAATCGAGCGAGATTTCGTTTT
>DUVZ01000097.1 GCA_012840785.1 Bacteroidales bacterium | reverse complement strand
TGTAACATAAGCAGCTATGTAAAGTCTACTTTTACATGTAAATTTTTTTACAAACAATTAAAAAACAAAACAGATGAAAAAAAGATTGGGTTTACTAATGTTTGCTATTTTCGTAATGGCTGGATTTCTTTTCACAGCATGTGAAAAAGAGACAACAGAAACCAATATGATTATAAGAAATTGGACTTTGAAAACTAAAACTGTAGCAGATGTAAACATTGCAACTGATTGTGAACAAGGTGCAAAGTGGGATTTCAAGTTAGATGGATCGTATGTTATTAAAGACAACTGCAACAACACTAAAGCAGGAACTTGGAAGTTAGCAGAAGATGGAAAAACACTGACACTTGATAATATTACTGCCTATAAAGTAATCGACAACAGTATTACCAAACTTGTAATAGAGATGCAAGTAGGCGACATCGGATTAGTACGATGGACATTCAACTAATTTACTAACAGACAACAGACAAATATGCAACCATAAGGCTTCAAAACAGTGAAGCTTTATGGTTGTTTTTTTATTCATACACCAACCCTCAATTAGCAATTATGATGATAAGTATTTTATCATCAAACAAAATATTATCACTATATTGCTTGTTCAAAAATTGTGTTGCATTTTATGCCAAAGAGTATCACAATATAATATTGAATAAAAAAACAGAGCAATAGATATGAAAAGAGTTAATCTAATGTACTTTAGCCCCACAGCAACAACCAAAACAGTAGTAGATGAGATTGGTAAAAGACTTGTTGATACAAAAGGTTTGAAGAGTGGAATCACCATCGACTTCACACTACCAAAGCAGCGAGAGAGTGGACAAAACTTTCAACCCAATGATATTCTCCTTATTGGAGTGCCCGTATATGCAGGTAGAGTTCCCAATGTGCTACTCAAATACCTCAACACAATAAAAGGCAACAACACACTGGCAATACCCATAGTGCTATACGGCAACAGACACTATGACGATGCGTTGATAGAGCTAAACGACATACTACACGAAAATGGATTTAATGTGATAGCTGGCGGAGCTTTTATAGGCGAGCACAGTTTTTCGTACACATTGGCAAAAGAGCGACCTGACAAGCAAGACCTTACAATAGCTAAAGCCTTTGCCGACAAAGTATATACAAAAATAGAGAGCAACAATCATAGCACAGCAAAAGTAAATGGCAACAGACCCTACCGACCCTACTATAAACCAAAAAACGAAGAAGATGAGTCGGTAGATATCAGAAGAGTTATACCCAAAACCGACAACACCTGCATCGACTGCAAAATATGCTCAGAGGTGTGCCCCATGGGCTCTATCCCCTACAACGATGTTAAAGCAGTTGTGGGTATATGCATCAAATGCGGAGCCTGCATCAAACGCTGCCCCACCCAATCGAAATACTTCGACGACACAGATTATCTAAGACACAAGCAAGAACTAGAAGAACAATTCGACGAGAGAAGAGAACCAGAACTGTTTGTTTAGCGTTATATTTAAACACACCGATAACAAAAAACATCTATGACAACATTCTACGATTTTGAAGCCAACAACATAAAAGGCGAAACTATAAGCATGAAAGACTATGAAGGTAAAACTGTGATAGTGGTAAACACTGCTAGAAAATGCGGATTCACACCCCAATACGAAGGATTGGAAAAACTTTATCAACAATACAAAGATCAAGGATTGGTAATATTGGGCTTCCCCTGCAATCAGTTTGCCAATCAAGAGCCGGGTAGTTCAGATGAAATTGAAGAGTTTTGTGAGATAAACTATGGAGTTACCTTTCCTTTATTTGAAAAGATAAATGTAAACGGAAAAGAGACACACCCAATATTCAAGTTCTTAAAATCACAACTATCGGGAGGTATCTTTGGCAGCTCTATCAAATGGAACTTTACAAAGTTTGTAATTGATAGTCAAGGCATTCCCGTTAAAAGATTTTCTCCCAACACAAAGCCCGAAAACATGGAGAACACTATTAATGAGCTACTTAAGCAATAATTAATTAACATCCAAAAGAGAAACTCGTCTTTACATCCCACTTATTTCTTAAACAAAGCTACTTCTACTTAAATTTG
>DUVZ01000096.1 GCA_012840785.1 Bacteroidales bacterium | reverse complement strand
TTATATTGCCATAGTCAATAGCAATCCATTCTGCCAATTGATGCCCCTGCACTCTAATGGGGCTCTCCTGTGTGTTTGTTTTCACAACATGCTCCACAGACTGTGCCACAGCTGCAACTTGCGTGGGTGTGTTGCCTTCGCACACCACAAAGTAATCGCATATTACTCCCGGTATACCCTTCAAGTCGATAGTCGTTATGTTTTTACCCTTCTTCTCTTGTATTCCGCTAATTATGTTATCCAGTAACTGTTTCTTTTCTTTCATTCGTAAGTTTTTAAAATAATAATATGCTGCCAATGTCTGTTATTGTCACATTTAGTAGCTTATACCCCTTGCAAGGCATTTGTAAATATAGATATAAAAATCTATTCTTCATAAAATAGATGGAGCAAAAAGAGTGCCAAATGTAGTATCGTCAATCAATATAGCTCAACTTCTTGTTCTTAACTTACATCTATACTTAGCTTTTATAAGTTTCTTGTAGGCTTTGTTGCCTATACTCCTTAAAAAAGCCCCTACTCCTTTCAATATCATTAAAAGTAGTTTTTATTGATACCTCTTTTTGCTTCAGTCAATTATACTAAAGTTGAACGTATAATATTACGCAAAGATATTGATAATTTAAGAATTAACTGCGATATTTGCAACAAAAAGAGGGGAGTGCTGTTTGTTTAGTGACTTCTACAAAAATAGATAACTACTGATTGCTTTTATGAGTAGATTTGTTGAAACAATCGATATTCATTTTTTTAAATTATGCTCTACATAGAGGCATTGCAACTTTTTTAAATTATAAGTTTTGAAAATAATAGATTTAAACAACGATACACCAAGCCCAGGCATGATTGCCACAATGGGTTTCTTCGATGGGGTTCATCTGGGGCATCGCCACCTAATCAATCAAGTTGATGACCATGCACAGCGCTTGGGACGCGAGTCTGCAGTAATTACATTCCCTGTGCATCCACGCAAAGTGTTAGACAAAAACTATCAACCCCCTTTACTGTGCGATTTCGATGAAAAAATAGAACAATTGGCTACAACCAAAATTGACAATATCATAGTACTCGATTTTACACGCCAAATTTCTCAACTCACAGCCAAAGAGTTTATTCAGCAAGTACTAAAAGATAAGCTCAACATCCACACCCTCTTTGTTGGTTACGATCACCGTTTTGGTAAAACCCGTGCAGAGGGCTTCGACGATTATAAGATTTATGGTGAGGAAGTTGGCATCCATGTTATTCAAGCCACTCCCTACACATTTGGCAAAGAAACCGTGAGCTCATCACAAATAAGATACCTGCTTTCTCAAGGCGATATATCGCTGTCAAACACCTTCCTGTCATACAATTACACCATTACTGGCAGTGTTATCGAGGGTTATAAAATGGGTCGTCGCATTGGTTTTCCCACTGCCAACATCCAGCTTGCCGAGCGGTATAAGGTAATACCCGTTGATGGCGTATATGCAGTAAGGGTTCATATCGAAGAGCGCACCTACAAAGGCATGCTCTATATTGGCAATCGTCCCACATTTGATGATGATGGTAATGCACAAACCAGTGTAGAAGTCAATATCTTCGACTTCGACGAAGATCTCTATCACAAAACCATCTCCGTAGAGTTTGTAGCCTTCGTTCGTCCCGATATTAAGTTTGCTGGTGTTAATCCGCTTATTGCTCAAATTACTAAAGACAAAGCCATTGTAATGGAGAAGCTGAAGGGGTATGATAGAGAGCATCCTACTAATGGGGAGTAGGTAATTGTAATTAATTATTAATGGGGTCAACTGTTATAGAGCACATTGCGGCTAGAGCCCGCATTGTGCATTGTTTAAAGTGTTTGCAAGATCTTGCATTTTGCATCATTGTTGCATAATTTACACAACCTTTAAAATCAATAGTATGAGTTATGAATTAGATGCAATTTACCATGTTTACAATCGATGTAATGAGTTGATGTTTTATAAAAAAGAGAACTACATCTACTTTCTTCAAAAAATTCGTAAACATGTATTGCCCTATGCTGACATATTATCTTACTGTTTAATGCCCAATCATTTTCACATTCTTTTATGTGCCAACGATAAAGGAATAGAAATAAAGAGTGGAGGTATTTCTATGCAGATGTTATCGTTTAATATAGGTGTGATGCTAAGTTCTTATAGTCAGGCCATTAATCGACAAGAAAACAGAAAAGGCTCACTGTTTGCACACAGTACTAAGTCTATTATGCTGAATATGAAGGGCAACGATTATTTGCTTAACTGCTTTATGTATATTCATCAAAACCCACTGTTAGCAGGAATAGTAGAGAGAATTGAAGATTGGGAGTATTCTTCTTATCCTGATTATATCGGTAAAAGGAATGGGTCATTGGTTAATTTAAAGTATGGATTAGATGTTTTAAATATTGAAAGGGATGATATTGAGTTTATTACAAATCAACTTTTGATTGATAAAACTGACGAGGGTTTTTTATAGTGTAATTTGTCTATGTATTATTTAAAATCAATGGTCAATGCGGACTCTAGCCGCAATGCCCTCTATAATCTTTTAGATTTATGCATCTGATTACGCATTACTGATTACGAATTGCCGATCACGCATCACTAATTCCAATACAACTATTTCCTACTTTCCTTGTTCTATCTATATAGTATAAACAGAATAATAACAGATAAAACAAGAATAATATGGATTTCAGAAAACTAAATAACAACATAGAGATACCCGCATTGGGATTGGGCGTTTTTCGCATGGACAACGACAAAGAGGCATACAATTCTGTTCGAAAAGCAATAGATTTGGGCTATCGTCATATAGACACAGCCATGATTTACGAAAACGAAAAGCCCATTGGTCGTGCCATTCGAGAAAGTGGTGTCAG
>DUVZ01000095.1 GCA_012840785.1 Bacteroidales bacterium | reverse complement strand
CCAAACCCATTAGATTTTATTGTGTCTATGCCATCCGAAACAGGTATAAACGGTATGTAGTATAAGGTAGAATCGAACGATGTAACCAAATACTTCATATTGATAGTCCTTACATTATCTGTAATAGTAGTGTCAGGACTTCCTATTGACAAAACCTCTAGTCCACCAACAATAGAATCTTGATAAATTGGGAAGAGAATCTCTTTGTCTTTAGGTGCAATAACTTGAAGGTTTATCAATGCATGCTCGCCAATCATAATTTCTGAAGGCTGAACAGTAGCATTTACTGATATCCTTTGTGCTTGAACTGAAAGCATAGTCAAAAATAAAAACAATGCACCAAAGATTGTTTTTATGGGGAATGAGTCAAATATGTAGTTGTTCTTTTTCAATGTTATTGCCTAAATTTTCTAATTGATTTACTCCTGACTGTTAGCCTCTTTTTTGGAATAGCATGAGCAACGATTTTACATAATCATCATCGGTAGATATAGAAACACTATCAACTCCACTCTGCTTAAAAGCACCTTGCATATAAGTTTGTTGATTTATCCACCAATTTCGATAAATGCTTCTAACTTTTCGTGAAGATGTATCAATCCATTGATCATCGCCTGTTTCAGGATTATAAACCTTCATCAGTCCCAATGGTTTCAACTCAGTGCTCATCTTGTCATATACCTGAACCGATACTAAGTCGTGTTTGCGATTGGCTATTTTTAAAGCTTGCTTATAATCAGATGTATCTATAAAGTCGGACAATAGAAAAGCAGTGCAACGCTTCTTAATAGCATTGGTGAGATAACGCAATGCCATACTAATGTCGGTTTGGTTATTCTCTGGCTCAAAGCTCAATATCTTTCTAATTATGTAGAGAATATGTTTGCGACCTTTTTTGGGAGGTACAAATTTTTCAATCTTATCTGAAAAGAAAATTACACCTATCTTATCATTGTTTTGAATGGCTGAGAAAGCTAATGTTGCTGCAATTTCGGCAAGCATATCTCGCTTAATTACAGTTGATGTGCCAAAGCTTAAACTTTCAGATACATCTATCAATAACATCACTGTAAGCTCGCGCTCTTCTTCAAAAATCTTTATAAAAGGTTTATTGTAACGTGCTGTAACATTCCAATCTATATCACGCATATCATCACCGTACGAATATTCACGCACTTCTGAAAAAGCCATACCACGCCCTTTAAACGCCGAGTGATACTCGCCAGCAAAAATATTGCTTGACAAGCCTCGAGCTTTAATCTCAATGCGTCGCACTTTTTTTAATAGATCAGCTGTTTCCATACAATATACAATAGTAAATGTTTTGGTGATTGCTCAATCACCTTTTTGGTTTAAAAGATTAAGGAACCTCTATCTTATTCAAGATTTCGCTTATAATTTCTTCCGATGTAATATTATTAGCCTCAGCTTCATAGGTTAGTCCAATACGATGCCTCATCACATCGTGACAAACAGCACGAATATCCTCAGGTACAACATATCCACGCCTTTTTATAAAAGCATACGAACGGGCAGCTAGCGCTAAGTTGATAGATGCTCTAGGTGAAGCGCCAAAATCAATCATATCTTTAAACTCAGATAGGTTGAATTGTTCAGGATAGCGAGTTGCAAAAACAATATCTACTATATATTGCTCAATCTTTTCATCAATATAAACTTGTTTAACCACTTTGCGCGCATCCAAAATTTCTTGTGCATTCAATACTGGACGATCGATAGAAACAGGCTCAAAAATATTTTGTCGTATAATTCTCTTCTCCTCATCCTTTGTAGGGTAGTTTATCACAACCTTCAACATAAAGCGATCGACCTGCGCTTCAGGCAGTGGGTAAGTACCTTCTTGTTCTATAGGATTTTGTGTTGCCATTACTAAAAAAGGGATGGGTAAATTGTAGGTTTGCTCGCCAATAGTCACTTGGCGTTCTTGCATTGCCTCAAGCAGTGCACTTTGCACTTTTGCAGGTGCACGGTTTATCTCATCTGCCAATACAAAGTTGGCAAAAACAGGCCCGTGCTTCACAACAAACTCTTCGTTGCGTTGACTATAAATCATAGTGCCAATTACGTCGGCAGGTAAAAGGTCGGGAGTAAACTGAACTCGATTGTAGTTTGCATCAATTAGTTGTGCAAGCGACTTAATGGCTAACGTTTTAGCCAATCCAGGAACCCCTTCAAGTAATATATGACCATCAGACAACAGAGCTATCAAAAGAGACTCTACTAAGTGATGCTGCCCAACAATCACTTTATCCATACCGTTTGTGAGCACATCTACAAAAGAACTTTTTTGCTCAATTAATTTATTTAATTCTCTTATATCAACAATTTGGCTCATACTCTGTTTTGTTAAAATGTTAGGATTATGTTTGGAATACAAAATTAAAAATGTTAAAGTGGTTTAGACGCTATTTGTGGTTAAAAATGTTTAAGCTCTTTTATGTGTACAGGTCTTCTATTGGGATTAAAGACTAACACCTTGGCTCGTATAAAGTTTAGAGATAAATAAATAGGATTTATGTAGTTGTGTAATAAAAAGATAATTGTTACCTTTGCGCCGCTTTTTAGAGCCACTCAGTGTGATGGGAAATAAAGAAGCAATTTATTTTGAGTAACACAAAAAACAAAAAAATGAAGACATTTGAATTAAAAGGAGAAATCAGAACAGATTTCGGTAAAAGCGCTGCAAACAGCCTTCGTAAAGAAAAACTTGTTCCATGCAACCTGTATGGAGGCAAAGAGTCAGAAAACATCAACTTCACGGTTGATTATACTGATATACTTAAGTTGATATATACTCCTTACGTATATATTGTAGACTTAACAATAGATGGTAAAAACGTAAAATCTATTCTTAAAGAGATACAGTTTCACCCTGTTAAAGACGAAGTTATTCACTTAGATTTCTTACGTATTGACAAAGATGTACCTGTAGAAATAGAGATACCAGTAAGATTAGTTGGTGTAGCTCCTGGTGTAAAAGCTGGTGGTAAGCAATACTTAGAGATGAGAAGACTTAAAGTGAGAGGTCTTTATGAAAACTTCCCCGAAACAATTAATATTGATGTGTCAAAACTTAAACTTGGTGATTCAATCCAAGTAGGTGAACTTGACTTCGATAACCTTGAGTTCCTAAATCAGAAAGAGGCTGTAGTTTGTCGTGTTCAAACAGCTCGTATCATTGCTGACCCAATACTTGACGAGGAAGAGGCAGAAGCAGAAGAGGCAGCAGAAGAGGCAGCAGAAGGAGAAGAAGGAGCAGCAGAAGGAGAAGAGGGAACAGAAGGAACGACTGAAGAGTAACCTCAACTCATTGATTAAACAAACAAATATCCTGACTATAGCGTAAATGAAATATTTAATTGTAGGTTTGGGAAATATAGGTCCCGAATACGAAGATACTCGCCATAACATAGGATTTAAAATATTGGACGCTTTTGCAAAAGCGTCCAATGTTGTTTATAGCGATAAGCGTTACGGGTTTGTAACTGAAACGCGCGTTAAAAATAAATCTTTGATATTACTTAAACCTTCCACTTTTATGAATTTAAGTGGGAATGCGGTGAGATATTGGTTGCAAAAAGAGAAAATACCTATTAAAAACCTACTCGTAGTAGTAGACGACTTAGCTTTGCCTTATGGACTTTTACGATTAAAAGCACGTGGAGGCGATGCTGGACATAATGGGTTGAATCACATCCAGTCTATTATGGGCACACAAAACTATGCACGTTTACGGTTTGGGATTGGCAACAACTTCCCTAAAGGTGCACAAGTAAACTATGTAATGAGCCCGTTTAAGCAAGAAGAAGAAGCAACACTTCCTGCAAGAATAGATGTAGCAATAGAGATTATAAAAAGCTTCTGCTTGGCTGGGGTCAACATAACTATGAATGAATACAACAAAAAAGAATAAATAATGGACGAATCTGTACGAATTGATAAATGGCTCTGGGCAGTGCGAGTTTTCAAAACACGTACAATAGCTTCTGAAGCCTGTAAAAAAGGGAGGATTCTTATAGATAACAACAGTGTAAAACCTTCACGTATGATTCGTGTTGGCGAAGTGGTGCAAGTAAAAAAACCTCCTGTAACCTATTCATTTAAAGTGCTAGCCATAGCTCAAAAAAGAATGGGTGCAAAACTTGTTCCCAATTTTATGGAGAATGTAACCCCACCCGAAGAGTATGAAGTATTAGAGATGAACAAATTAAGTGGATTTATAGATCGCCAACGTGGTAGTGGTCGTCCAACAAAAAAAGAGCGTCGCGACTTAGAAGACTTTACAGGTAATTTACGTATCGATGAGTTCAATTTTGATGAGTAGTCTTTGATAGAAAAGACTCGATATAGATAATAAGAGTAGTTGTTGCAACACAAAGTT
>DUVZ01000094.1 GCA_012840785.1 Bacteroidales bacterium | reverse complement strand
TAACTTAACATTTGTAGCATCCGATGGGCACAAGTTGGTAAAGGTAACTTCTAGCGATGTGAAATCGCCTGAAAGAGCCTCTTTTATTTTACCAAAGAAACCTGCAAACTTATTGCGCAATGTGCTTCCTAGAGAAGATGGTGAGGTGCAAGTGACGTTTGATGAGAATCATGCAGTGATTAAACTAACAGAATACAATATGGTTTGTCGCTTTGTTGAGGGTCGTTATCCAAACTACAACTCGGTGATTCCAACAGACAACCCTAATAAAGTTACTTTAGACAGATTGAATTTCCTAAATGCTGTGAAACGTGTTTCGGTTTTCTCCAATCCATCTAGCAACTTGGTTAAGATGCAACTCTCGGAAGATAAAATTGTAATTACAGCACAAGATATCGACTATCTTACAGCTGCCGAAGAGACTATTGTGTGTCATTATGCTGGCAATGCAATGAATATTGGCTTTAAAGCTACCTTCTTGGTAGATATTCTTAATAATATCCCTTCCACAGAAGTTATTTTAGAGTTATCAGATCCTTCTCGTGCAGGTATCATCGTGCCTGTCGAAAATGAGGAGAACGAAGTGATGCTCACATTGATTATGCCAATGATGTTGAACGACTAACCATAAAACAGACAACAGAAAGCTAAAGATAACGTACCCTTCTTTAGCTTTTTTTGTAAATAAACTATTCTATATAATATAGCCTGCAGGTGAAACTAATGGATAGGATTATTTTATAGAAATTACTTGCTGCATGTTCAGCATTTTATAAAAACAGACAATACAATGAAATTAAATCTTAAAAATCCGATTGTTTTTTTCGACTTAGAAACAACAGGTCTCAATATTACAGAAGCCAGAATAGTTGAACTATCTTTTTTAAAGGTATTCCCAGATGGTAAAGAGGAGGTAAAATCAAGGCGAGTGAATCCAGAGATACCAATACCTGCTGAAGCTACAGCTATACACGGAATAACCGATGAGGATGTAAAAGATTCCCCTACTTTTAAACAGATTGCCAAATCATTGGCTGCTCAGATAGAAGGGTGCGACTTAGCGGGATTCAACTCCAATCGTTTTGATGTACCTGTGCTTGCAGAGGAGTTTTTGCGTGCAGGTGTAGATTTTGATATGAGCAAACACAAGTTTATTGATGTTCAGATTATATACCACAAAAAAGAACCACGCACGTTAGCAGCTGCTTACAAGTTTTATTGCGACAAAGAGTTGCTTGAAGCCCACTCGGCAGAGGCAGATACAAGAGCTGCTTACGAGGTGTTGAAATCGCAATTAGAGCGCTATCCCGACTTGGTAAACGATGTAGATGAGCTATCGAAAGAGTATGGAAGCTTTAAGGATAATGTAGATTTTGCAGGACGCATTGTTATGAATGATGAGGGTGTTGAGGTTTTTAATTTTGGTAAACACAAAGGCAAGCCTGTAGCCGATGTTTTGAAGAGAGAGCCAAGCTACTATTCGTGGATGATGGATGGAAGTTTTCCTAGAAATACAAAACAAGTGCTCACAAAAATTCGGCTTCGCGAGTTGGAAAAATAAAGTGTCAACAATATTTTTTCTATGAACAAATTTACATATCTCTTTTTTGTTAGTCTAACGCTTATCACCCTCTCTTTTGGGTGTGGCAGTAAAGTTGCGTCATCGCATCCAGATGACTACGAGTCTACTGAAGTCAAAGCGCGTAATGCTAAGTTTACGGGTAATTACAATCGCACATTCAACGATTTACATAATCTTCATATAGCAGCGGCAGTTAAAAATGGTATTACTCCATTAGAGACACGTGCAGATACAACAGACCAAATGGATATGCTTGTACGATTGCCCCATGAATTGCCCCTTTATAGACAATATCAAATAACCCACTCAATTCCATACCTTGTGCCTACTGCTGCAAAGTTGTTTGTAGATATTGCTCAAAATTTTAGAGACTCGCTCTATAGCAAAAAGATGCCTCTCTATAAGCTCTATCTAACCAGCATTACTCGCACAAACGACGATACAAGAAAACTCACCAAACGTAATATTAATGCAAGTAGCGACTCAGCCCATAGATATGGAACTACTTTCGATATTTCGTGGAAAAGATTCGATAAGTTGGATTTACACAACTCTAAAGATATTTCTCCAGATAGACTTAAATTGGTGCTTGCAGAGGTTTTATTTGATCTTAAAAACAGTGAAAGATGTTACGTAAAATATGAGAGACGACAAGCCTGCTTTCACATTACTGCAAGATAATAATGAAACGTTTTTTTATTACACTATCATACGACGGAGAAAATTATTGTGGTTGGCAAATACAACCCAATGCCATTAGTGTGCAACAAAAGTTGCAAGAGGCACTGTCAACAATTATGCGCAAAAATATAGCTGTAGTGGGTGCTGGACGCACAGATAGTGGTGTGCATGCTCGCCACATGATAGCTCATTTCGATTGGGAGCATGATGACTTTGATGCACAAGAATTAGCATTAAGGTTAAATAAGTTTCTTCCCAAAGATATTGCTATACAATCTATAAAAGAGGTTGCGTCTAATGCTCATGCTCGCTTTGATGCTACATCTCGCACCTATTCATATAGATTGACTCGCCACAAAGACCCTTATCTTTACAAGTATAAATATCATATCTATTTCAACCCTGATATAGAGTTGATGAATAGGCTTTGTGAAATATTACTAGCAACAAACGACTTTACAAGCTTTAGCAAACTACATACCGATGTGAAAACTAATATCTGCAAAGTGAGTCATGCTCGTTGGGAAAAAACAAACGATGGCGACTATCTTTTTACAATTAAAGCTGACCGGTTTCTTCGAAACATGGTGCGTTCTATTGTAGGCACGCTACTGCTTGCTGGTAGAGGTAAACTTGATGAGGAGGGTTTCCGTGAAATTATAGCTGCAAAAGATAGAGGCAGGGCAGGTGAGTCTGCACCAGGACACGCTCTTTTTCTTGAAAAGGTTGAGTATCCTCACGATATTTGGATTTAGGATAGACAATCAAGATAGATATACCACCACTCTCTATAAAATAGCAGAG
>DUVZ01000093.1 GCA_012840785.1 Bacteroidales bacterium | reverse complement strand
CTTCAACATACTCAGAGAAAAATAGGTCTTCTGCAACACCTTCCCCTGCCTCAGGCTCTGGAAACCCTTCTTTAGAAAATACTAAATCAGTTCCATCATACTTTGCATATATATAATAAGCTTTCCCAGCAGCTGGGTTATTTCCTGCTGATTTTTGAGTAGTAGTTTCAGTGGTTCCATTAATTTTTAACTTCAATGCTGGCCACGCTTCCTCATTAGCTTTAGGAAACCAACTTCTTACAGTTATTATATCTCCTTCTATCGCTTTATGTCCAAAAGATGCAGCGTTAGAAGCTGTAGCAGTAGAAATAGGTGTAAAATTACCATCTTCTATATTAAGTTGATAGTCTGAAGCGTTGTATATCCAATTGGATCCGTCAGCCGCAACAAGTTTTATATCAGCAATTTCGCCAGCAGTCACCTTTATTTTAGTAGTAAACAAAAAGCCAAGATGCTCAAATTGCAGATTTCCTATATTGTTTGAATCTGCTTCAACTTCTTTTTTAAAACGAAGCATAATATTCTTACCCACATTATCTTCTGCAGTTTGTGCAGCCACACCAATGTTTCCACTTGCATCTACTGCTCCATCACCTCCATAAACACCATCTACGCAATACAGCTACTTGCCTTGTTCATGTATGTGGTAGTCCATGGCTACCTTTATTGTTCTATTAACGACCAAACTGTATAAAATGTTTAATCAGTATGTAAAGATAATAAGAAGATTTTGCATTTCAAAATATTTGTGGAATAAAAAAACAGATTTAAATAAGAGGTAAGTTGCTACATACTAGCGCAAAGCAAGGTAAAATGGGGCAGTGGGGCATCAAATGCTGCTGCCCGGTGCTCTTTGCTCCTCTATTATTATTTGCATGTTTGTGTGAAAAATTGTTTGTTCATCTTTGTGTTTGTAAATGTCAACAAAACAATGAATTTATTTTGCAGCAGTAGAAATATTTTTAACTCTCTCATTGGTTGCTAGATACATCGGTTTTTGGCTTTATAGCTATATAATTGGGCAAACGAAAATTCATGATATTCCAATTTTAACAGAATTTATTTGTATCTTTGTGCCCGTATTTGCAAAACATATGTGTGGGCAGATACACTATAAAGTTAATGTTATGAATTATACTATGATTTTAAACAATAACGCCATGAATAAAAACACATTAAGACCAGAAAATGTAGCGCAGTCTTCTGCCATACATCACCATTTTGCGAATATGCACAATATTAGGTTAAAGCTTGAAAATAAGGATAGGCAAAGCATCTTTGTTTATCACAATACTATTGGTGCTATTTTTAGCAAAACCGTCCATGCCTTCTCGAAGCTCACAATGTTGCATCACTGGCATGTAGATATTGGTTGCTCTAATAATACAGGTGCAAACCTCACTTTAAGCAAAATTACTAATCACATTATTAATAATATAGCTAGCAAAATCAAATAAACAGATATTTTATGTGCTGATTGCATTTTGAAGCAAAATGGCAATCATTTTAAAAAGAGACCACATCAATAAAAGTAGGGCTCTAGGGAAATTGAACTGCATACATTGGTGGCATAACAGCCATACCCGCGCTTGTAGTGTGGGTAGAAAAAAAGTGATGAAACCAATGTATTATATTATCGCGCCCAGCAGCTATGCTGGAGCAAAACACGAAAAGCACACATGTTTTATTCAAATTCATTAAAAATTTAAATGTTTATGGAAAAACCAATTAGCTATTACCTAAACGGTATTACAACAACAAAGCCCTACAAGGCTATTGCGCTTGCCGATGTGGCAAAGGCAGTAAAGTGCCAGCGGTCTAAAAAACTGACCCACACCTTGCGATCCATTGCAGACCGCGAGGAGGCAGCAAGGTATAAGAGAATGTATTTTGATTATGTAACATTTTCTGGCACATTTAACACACGCAAGTGCAGCGAGTTGATAGCCTATTCGGGCTATATGGTTATCGATTTGGACGATGTAGATCCAGTGGAGGCTAAAAACAAGCTGCTCTGTCAAAGGCATTTCGACGTGGCATTAATGTTTACCAGCCCCAGTGGGTATGGGGTAAAGGTGGTGGTAGCATCCACTACAGCCGATGAGCACAAACAAGTTTTCAGGATGTATCAACGCTTCTTCGATAAGAGATTGGGCTTGCAGGTAGACAGCTCTGGAAGCGACATTGCAAGGGCTTGTTTTGTGGCTTACGACGAGGAGCTATATTACAATCCCCACGCCCAATGGCGCAAAATAGAGGAGTATTGGGAAGAGGAGGAGGAGCAGCATGGAGCATATTCTACAGCCTTCGTACAAAGTGCAACACCACGACCCATCTATGCCTCGCAAAGCAGCAGTGGGGGCTACAACGGACTCTCGCCCTTTGACGATTTTAATAGCCGGGGCAATGTGGTGGCTTTGCTTAAAGCGCACAATTGGACGATAAACAAAGGTGCATCTAACGATGCAAACATTAGGTTTACCCGCCCTGGCAAGAATGGAGGCAACTCTGCAGATTTGAGAATAAGCGATAGGCTTTTTTACGTTTTCACAAGCAATAGCCAGTTCCAGCCAATGAGGGCTTACAATCCTGCACAGGTGTTTGCTGTGTTAGAGTGTGGTGGCGATTTCTCTACCGCCTATAGGCAACTGCTTGCTATGGGCTATGGAGAGCCGCCAAGGGGTAGTTGGGTTAGTAATAATACTTTTAATAGTGAGCAGAAAGCAGTGAACAGTGAGCAGAAAGCAGTGAACAGTGAGCAGTAAACAGTGAGCAGTAAACAGTGAGCAGTAAACAGTGAGCAGTAAACAGTGAACAGTGAACAGTAAACAGTTAACACTAAATCTTAACCAAACAATATTAATCAAAACATTACTATATGATAAACATTAATTCTGATATTAAAAATGAAACAAAGACCTTCTATACATTCGTAGATGGCAAACCAGTAATAGAGGCGTCGCATTTAGCAGCTTTTCTAAAAGAGCAAAACTTTATGCGCATTTCCGAAGAGGGGAACGACTCTGTAACCATTATCCACAACAGTAGAAAGATTTTAAAACCTTTCAATTATCGCACCAACACCATTTCGTACCTAAAAAAGCACATCAAACATCCAGAGCAAAGGATGGAGATCGAAAACATGCTAGTTGCACAGCGAGGTGTGATAGAAAATAGTTGGAAATTGTTTGATGGCGAGTTGTACAACCTGCACAAAGACACCCACCAAGCCGTCTACATTCCGTTTAAAAACGGGGTGTGTAAGATATCCAAAGATGGCATCAAAATGATTGACTATAGCAGCGATGAGATTGGCTTGTTTATCGGCACAGAGTCGCAAAACCACCATTTCGATAGCGTGGATATGAGCAAGAGAGGCATTGGCGATTTCGAGCGTTTTCTCATTTATGCCATTATAGGGCGAGAAACCAATGAATTGACACAAGAGGAGCTAAAAAAGGTAATATCGCTCAATTCTATCATTGGCTACCTCATTTGCAACTATAAAAACCCTGCCTTCTCGCCGGCAATAATTTTGTCTGACGAGGGTGCCGATGATGTGGCTAGAAAAGGGGGAAGGGGAAAATCGTTGATTACCGAAGCCATTAGAAAAATAAGGGGCACCCTGTTTAGAGATGGTGCAAAATTTGAGACCGGATACAGGCACGTGTATGCCGATTTGGAGCGCTATCACAACCTTTATATACTAGACGATGTGTTGCCCAACTTCAATTTCAATGCCCTCTACACCGACATTACAGGCGATATAAGGGCAGAGCGAAAGGGCACACATGCCGTTACAATTAGCTTTAAAGATGCTCCCAAATTTGTGGTAACGACCAACTATGCCGTTCGGCACGACGAAAATGCCGATAGCACAAACAGACGCTTTATAGAGCTAAAATTGAGCTACTTTTGGAACATTGACAACACGCCGCAAAAGTACTTTGGGTGCAGGTTTTTCGAAGATTGGAATCACAAAGAGTGGCAACTATTTTATGAATACCTGGCAGCTTGTGCCATGCAGTTTCTCACCACGGGAATTATCCCCATCGAGTATGAGAAAAACGATGACAACTACAACGCCTACTTCTCCAACGAAGTAGTGCTAGAGGAGTTTGAGAGAATATTTGAGGAGATGAAGCTTAGAGGAAGTTTTACGGTTACCGGTTTTCTTGAAGAGCACGATAATAGCAAAATTTTTAAGTACAACAATAAGATTTTCAACCATCGCAATGCAAGGCGATATATTAATGCCTACATCTCTAAGCACAATAAGGAAGAGATGCATTATAATATGAGGGACAAAAGATGGACTTTTATCTCTAAAGATAGTGAGGCTACTATTGGTGAGCATGAAAATCAAAAAACATCAACTTGTTTTTTAGTGAACATGAAATAAGATTGTGTGACGGTTGTTACAGTTGAAGTGACGGTTGTGTGACGGTAGAAGTGACGGTTTAGAGTGTTGATATACAGGCTTGTGACGGTTGTGACGGTTTGGTCGGGAGTTGTTTTTATTTTGTTACAACTCACCATTTTTTAGCTTCTTATTATCCCTTTTTATCTCTCGTGCGCGTTACATTGTTTTTAACCGTCACAACCGTCACTGAGCTGATATATAGATAGTTAAACCGTCACACTAACCGTCACACAACCGTCACACTAACCGTCACGCACTGTGGTTTGTGCCCAGTTTGCACTACAATTGAAGCGAATAGGTAGTCGGCAATAGCTTGTTGACTGCCTATTCTGTTTTATAACACACTGAAAAACAGCCATAACCTCCCCAAAGCCCATCTACCACCGTAGATTTGAAAATCAACCCTTGAAAATCCTTTCTACCACGGTAGAAGGGGTTGGAAATGTGTAGTTGAAGCTTTTTCCTGCAACGTATTGTGGATTAACACCCTGAAATGGTGTATTTTAAGCATATGAAAACAGAAAACAGCCAATAAGTGAATAATTCTACCTGCTGCAATCGTTTTTTTTGCTGCAAATGGTACAAAAACAGCAGAGAAAAACCAGGAAAATGCCCCAAATAGTAGAAAAATCATAGTAAAAACGAATTTTATCTCTTTTCCAAGGCAATCTACCATGGTAGATGCGAGTTTCAAGAGTTTTAAACATTTCTACCGTGGTAGATGGGGTGGTGGAGGAATAATGGTTGGTTATTGATGAGTTGATTGTAAGACAGCCAATACCTAACAGCCAATAGCCAACATCCAACAGCTAATAGCCATTACAAAAAAACCCTCCTATAAACCCCCAACCCCACCCGTCGCAAAAACCTATTGCGGGGCCACAAATAGCGATATAGATTCCACTGCAGACTGCCAACACGTATCTCCTTGCCATCTCTTATCACCGCTACTGCCTCGGCAACAACATCGTAGGTGGTGCAGGTTTCAGAGATATCCAAGTTGCCATCGCCCCGCAGTGTAATGTGCTCTCTGTCTATACGCTCTACACGGTGCAGCAGGTAGTTTTTGCTAGGCATTTGCACCAATAGCAGGCGTCCTTTTTGAAACGACTGTTGGGTGGGACTCTCCAACACAACTTTATCTTTTACATCTCGCACAAAGGGCAGCATACTATTGCCTTTTACACGTATAGTTACCCGCTCGCCATGGGCAATGCGGCTGGCTACTTCTTCAAAAAAGAGTTTGTTTTGAATAATTCTGATTTCCATGATGGCGTGTGGTGTGGTTTACTTCAACAGAGTTTCGGTAAGGCTCACTGCCTCGCGGTCGGGGCGATTGTCTAATTTGTAGATGGGCACTTTCTTCAATATATTGTCTACAATGGTAATGGTTTGGTCTTTGTTTTTTTTATCGCTGCGAAGAATGGCTACCGACTGATATAGCGCAGCAAATGCATAAATGCCCTTTAGTTTTGTTAATTTGTTTTCCGAACTCTGATATAGGCGCACAAATGCTGCCACTTGTGCCCACTGGTTGCG
>DUVZ01000092.1 GCA_012840785.1 Bacteroidales bacterium | reverse complement strand
ACTCATAAGGCAGACCCACAATAAGGTCGAGGTGCATCTCTATCTTGTTTTTGAGCTTGTTTACCACATCGCTGGTTTTATCGAAGTCTTGTCGGCGGCCAACAGCAAGGTTACTCTCTTCTTTTACTGTTTGTATACCAATTTCGAAGCGAAACAGTCCGGCAGGAACATGTTCTTGCACAAAGGAGATGATATTGCGATGAATGATATCAGCAGTTATTTCGAATTGGAATATATTTTCGGGGCGATGGTTGTTCAAGATGAATTGAAAGAGATCTATAGTGAAATCTTTCTTCACGTTGAATGTTCTATCGAGGAACTTAATGGTGCGCCCATGCTCCATCAAATAGAGTAGGTTGCTCTTTACAGTATCCACTGGCAGGTCGCGTACATTATTGTCGAGGCTAGCCAAGCAATACTCGCACTTGTAGGGACATCCACGACTAGTTTCTATGTAACAAACCTTGTTGTGCAAATCCTTAGGATTGTCGTACTGATAGGGATTTCTGTTTGCCAGTTTGTTTACATCAAACCTTAAATCGATAGGGATGGGGAGTATCTTTGTGTAGTTCTCTTTTGTAACCAGATTGGGTATTCCTTTCACATTGGGGTAGTTGGTTACAAACTGTTGAAAAGGAATCTCTCCTTCGCCCAAGATGAGGTAGTCAATCGATGGATGCGTTATAACCTCTTGCCACTCGTAACTCACTTCGGGTCCTCCCAAAAGAATCTTTATTGATGGGTTTAGCTTCTTTAATCTGTTGCACACTTCCAACGTTTGCTCAATGTTCCATATATAGCAACTAAAGCATACTACATCGTAGCTCTTGCAAGCATCTGCCACTTCATCAAAATCGCTTTTAATGGTGTGTTCGCTCCAATCAAGATTGGCTTTGTCGTGATTGAGGTCGTACAATATACGAATAGCCAAGTTGAGGTGGATATATTTTGCGTTGAGGGTGGTGAGGAGGAATGTGGACATTTCTTTGAGTTAAAAGTTAAAAGCTAAAGTTGGACGTTGAATAGAAGTTGATGGCGATGTGAAGTACATTACTTTCTATTTTTATATTCATTGAGTTTACGTTCGGATATGGGGAATACAACGGGTTTGCCCGATATGGGATTTGTTTTCACAATTACCACTGTGTTGTACACAGCCTCTATTTGGTCGTAGGTGAGCACCACATCGGGAGTACCTTGATTAAAGAGTTTACCCTCTTTCATCATCACAATATAGTCGCAATACTCTGCAGCCAACGAGAGGTCGTGCACAATCATTATAACCGACAGGTGCAACTCTTCGTTTAGCTTCTGAATAAGGTTCATAAACTGCATTTGGTGCGTTATATCTAGGTGCGATGTGGGTTCGTCAAGCAGCAATAGTTGTGGTTTTTGTGACAATGCCGATGCAATGCTCACCATCTGCTGTTCGCCACCACTTAGCTCTGTCATTCCTTTGTGACGCAAGCGATAGGTGTTGGTGAGGTTCATATAGTGGTGGGCTATCTCAATATCTTCTTTTGTATCAAAAAACTGGAATTGTTTTCGGTAAGGCATCCGTCCCATTAATACATACTCTTCGACAGTCATATTGGTTGACTCTCTAAACTGGGCAACAATAGACAACTTCTGCGCTTTTTGACGCAACGATAGCTTAGCCATATCTTTTCCATCAAACAGAACGCGTCCTTTGTTGATAGGCAAACTGCCCGTTATTCCTCTAAAAAGGGTGGTTTTGCCCGATCCATTGGGTCCGATAATACCTGCAAACACACCTTTCGACAGCGATAAGTTGATATCATTGATATGAAATCCGCTGCTATAGCCACATCGTAGGTTCTCTATTTCTATTATTGAATGTTTCATGACAATGCTTTGGCTCTTTTTTTGGATTTGCTAAGTATTAATATAAACATAATGCCGCCAACTATTCCTGTGATAACCCCAATAGGCAATTCGTTGGGCGAGATAATGGTGCGTGCTATTACATCGCACACCAACAAGAAAGCACTACCACTTAGGAACGAGGCTATAAGCATAATGCGATAATCCGAACCCACCCAAAGGCGTACAATATGGGGAATAACCAAACCTACAAACCCAATAACACCTGCTACGGATATGGCAGCCCCCGTGAGTAGCGATGTGATGATAAAAAGTATGCGAATAATTACATTGGAATTTACTCCCAAATGTTTGGCACGCTCTTCGCCTAGTCGCAGTGCGTTGAGGGGCATTACAAACAAGTAGGAAACAACTAAGCATGATAGCGAAAGCACTACTACAATAATAATGAGTGCGGTGTTGGTTTCGTTTAGCGAGCCCATCATCCAGTATACAATGCTCTGTATATTCTCTGTTGAGGTGATAGACATCAAAAACATCATTAAAGAGGAGGAGATAAAACTAATCATTACACCAATCAAGAGCATTCGGTTTACATTTAATTGGCTGTTTCTAATGCTGAGGGTGTACACTAAAAAGATGGTAGTGAACGCTCCAATAAAACCTGCAATGGGTAGGATAAGTATGTGGGTGAGTTGCAATCCTGCAACAAGCACAAAGGTAACCCCTAGCGATGCTCCACCCGATATACCCAATGTATAGGGCTCTACCAAGGGATTGCGATAAATACCTTGCAATATGGCTCCTGCCAAACTAAGGCTTCCACCTACAGCAAAGCCCAACAGTGTGCGTGGGATGCGAATGTAGAATAACACGCCATACTCCATGCTATCTTTCTGTGTGAATATCTTGGGCAACTGTTTGAAGGGGATGCTTATTTCGCCAACACTCAACGAGAGTGTAATTGCTGCCAATACTACTATCAATAGTACAATCAAATAGATTGTCCAACGCAACTGATTACTCTTCATCTGCCTTTTGTCTTTCTTTTATCTCCGTTTTGGATGAGCATCAATATTCTATTCCTTTTCGGCTAGGGGTGTTGTTATAGTAGGGGTGCTTTACACACTCCATATTGGTGATGTAGTGTGCCAGTGACATTGTTTTTTCTGTGGCACCTCTTCCTGTTAATACTAGCTCTGTATTGGCAGGTTTGTTTTTAATGAAGTCTAGCAATATTTCCTCGTCGAGATAATTGTCGCGAATGGAAATAAATATCTCGTCCATTATAAGTAAGTCGAACTGCTCTTTAGAGAGTAGGGTAGTGAGGGTGTCTATTGCCTTGCTCACCTCTTTTTTTATTGCATCAATTGTTTCATCTGTCACATTCTCGTCCATGTGTGGATGGTGCTTGGCAAAATTGATAACATGTGCTCCCAATTTCTTTAGGCTCTCCATTTCGGTGTAGCCATATTTTTGGGGATGTTTGTGAAACGAGCAGTAGCACACCTTGAGCTCTCCACCCAATGCACGTGCAGCAAGCCCAATGGCTGCAGTGGTTTTGCCTTTTCCTGTGCCAGTGTATATGTGGATGAGTCCTAGCTCATTGCTAGGTTCGTTTATATTGTTTTGTTTATTCATTGTAGTTGTTGTTTTTTAGTATTTCCAAAAAAGCTTTACTTACTTCATAGCCTTGTGCATCACCTCTAGGGTTTGCACAAAGGTAATGGGTGTGGGTTGGCAAGCTATATCTGCATGAATAGTAAATAATCGTTGATTCTTAACAGCATTTATGCTGGTATAGCTTTTCCATAACTTTGTCTCTTGTTCGGTTGCAACTCCCATGGTGCAGATAAAAATATAATCAGGGTTTTTGGCAACAACAAACTCACGGCTAATAATTCCTTTGTTAAGTTCGCTTGAAATGTTTTTACCTCCCATCAGTTGTATATAATCGTCCATAAATGTGTTGGGTGTAACCGTGAAAAGAGGATTGCTTCCTAATTGGAAAAATATATTTGGCACTGGTTTGCCTGCTCTTTCTTTTTGAATCTCTTTTATTCGCTCTTCGCTTTCAGCAATAATTTGTTGTGCTACATTAGCTTTGCCCACCATTTTGCCAAGCTCAACAAACTGTTCGGCAATTTCTTTAAAAGTTTTGGGCGACTCATATACCATCACCTCAATGCCAAATTTGCGCAGTGTTTCTATGTCTTTTTGGTCGGTAAGCCCAAGCACAAGCACCAAGTCGGGTTTCATCGATACAGCCTTCTCCATGTTGAGGGTTACTGCGCTTGCCACTATTTCGATGTTATCGTTTTCGGCTGCCACGCAATAGCTTGTTCTACCCACAAGTTTATCCTCTGCACCTAAGTAGTAGAGGCTTTGTGTAATGGATGGAGCAAGCGATATAATGCGTTTGTATTGTTGTGCCGATAATGTGGCTATGCACATGATAAAAAGCACTAAGAATGTAGTTTTTTTGTTCATACTATATATTGTGGTTGTTTAAATATTGCTGTGTCAATTATCTACTGTTTGCTAGTGTGCAAAGGTAGTAAATATATTCTGACGTTGTAGCCTTTGTAAAGTTCTACTTTTGGTGAGCTATATTTTCAAATGTTTATCGTCTTTCTCTAAAATATCTTTTATATAGTTGGTGATATCTTCCCATGGCAATAACTTACCTTTTCCTAAATCGCCACAAGCCAGCATGCCCTCTTTAGTGCCCAATACATGATAGCCATGGCTTTCAAGTTTTTTTATGTTCTCTTGCACAAAAGGGTTTTCGTACATGGCAGTGTTCATTGCAGGGGCAATTACTATGGGACAAGTTGCCACCATCACTGTGGTAGAGAGCATATCGTCTGCAATACCCGACGCTATTTTACCAATTATATTGGCTGTGGCGGGAACTATTACAAACAGATCGGCGTTTTTGCCCAAGTCAATGTGGGTTGTATCCCAATGGTCCACCGGGTCGTACATATCTGTAACAACCAAGTTTCCCGACATAACTTGAAAGGTGAGGGGGCGCACAAATTCTTGTGCCGATTGGGTCATTATTACGTTTACATTGTAACCATCCTTTTTTAGTTGGTTCACTATCTCTATCGTTTTATAACAAGCTATTCCGCCTGTTACTCCTACAACTATATTTTTCATAATGGTGTGGTTTCTTTTATTAGTTAATCTTTTGGAATGCCAAGTTTACAATAGCTTCTGCAATCTCTTTTTTGCCAATGGGATGAGCCACGGGTTCGCCTTTGTAAAGCAGCACACCGGCATGCCCTTTAACGGAGAGTTGCGATGCTTTGTTGGCAAACACCGCATCGCAGTTGTTTGCTAGTCTTAGCTTCTCTGCCTGCTTTATCATGTGGTTGTCCTTGTTGTGCTTCACCAATTTAAAACCAACAAGAAAAGTGTTGTGCTTTATCTTTTTAATTAAAGATATCACCTTTGGAGTTGTCTCAAACCCCATCACTATCTCTTGGCTCGATGATATCTTTGCATCGGCACTGTGCTTGCTTTTAGGATTGGTTATAATTGCCTCAATATCCTTTTTCGATATCTTTTTATTGGCGGCAATGTGTTGGTAAATCTCTTCTGCCAAATCGGATTTTGCAACAGAATAGGCATAAGAAAAATCTGATATTGCCATAGCGTGGATAAAGATATCAACGTCCACCTCATTCATAAGGGTTTCCACTGCATTGTACACGCTTTGGGTGTTGGTCACCTCAATAAAGTTGATATGCGATGCTTGCTCTGCGTTCAACTCATTTGTAACAGCTCTTGACGCTTTTATGTAGTGAATGGTGTATGCTTCAATTTTGTGTTTCTCTATATATGAGAGCACAGCTTCGAGACAAAACCATGAAAGTGAACCCGAACTCATATTGGTTATTTTGCGCACTCCATCTATGGTCTCTTCTGTTCCACCCGCTGTAATTGCAATATGAATCATAATCTTTGTCCTATTTTATTATCGTCGTCTAAGATAAAAACTTTTGGCTGTATATTTTCATCTTCTTCTTGCGAACATAACAGATAAGCCATAATTATCACTTTATCGCCTGGCAATACAAGACGTGCAGCAGCCCCATTGAGGCATATTACGCCACTGTGAGCTTCACCTTCAATAACGTAGGTTTCAAATCGTTCGCCATTGTTGATGTTTACCACCTGCACCTTTTCCATGGGCAATATTCCCGACTCTTTCAAAAGGTATGAGTCTATTGTAATACTGCCCGTATAGTTGATATTTGCTTCTGTAACTGTACCTCGGTGCAGCTTTGCTTTTAGCATGTTTAATAGCATAATTTTCTCTATTTACTGTTTTCTAATAGGATGTTGTCAATTAGTCTTGTTTTCCCAAACTTCACAGCTACAGCTATTATAGCAGGGGTTTCTATTTTTTCAATCTCTTGCAGTGCTGGATATGAGTAGATGCTCACATAGTCGATAGTGGCTAGTGGCATAGTGTTTATTGTATCCTTGATAAGTTTTGTGAGGGTTTTTGTATCCGTCTCTCCCTTTTTGTATGCTTCGTTGGCTTTTAGCAACGATTGGTTTAGTATTAATGCTTGTTTGCGCTCTTCGCTACTCAAATAGGTATTGCGTGAGCTCAGTGCTAACCCGTCTGCCTCTCTAACAATGGAGCAGACAACTAGTTCTAAATCGATGTGCAAATCTTGCACCATTTTGGTAAGCACCGCTGCCTGTTGTGCATCTTTCTGGCCAAAGTAGGCTCTGTGTGGTTTTACTATATTAAATAGGATGTTCACTACAGTTGTTACACCTTGAAAGTGTGTGGGGCGCGATGCTCCACATAGCACCGATGTGATATCTCCCTCTACGTTTACCCAGCTACTGCTTCCTATGGGATATATCTCTGTTGCCGATGGATTGAAAATAATATCTGCTCCTGCTTCATTGGCTAGAGTGGTGTCTTGCTCAATGTTGCGTGGATAGGTCTCAAAATCCTCGTTTGGACCAAACTGTGTAGGGTTTACAAATATGCTCACCACCACCAAGTCGTTCTCCTCATTGGCTTTTCTGATAAGCGAGAGGTGCCCTTCGTGCAAGAATCCCATTGTTGGCACAAAGCCAATAGTCTTGTTCTCTCTGCGTGCTGTTGCAAGGGTTTCTCTTAGTTTTTCTATCGTTTTTATTACCATATCTCTTTGTTAGTATAGCTTGTTTATCACCTCTTCGTCTATCATAAAGGTGTGCTCTTTTGCAGGGAAAGTTTTATCGTTTATCTCTTTGATATAGGTTTCCACAGCCTCTTTAATTCCTGAAGATAAATTAGCAAATTGTTTCACAAATTTGGGCGAGAAGTCACTATACATCCCCAACATATCGTTGCTCACCAATACCTGTCCATCGCAATCGTTTCCTGCACCAATTCCAATGATGGGCACATTTACGGCTTTGCCAATCACTTTGGTCAGTTTTTCTGGCACACACTCAAGGGTAATGGCAAACACGCCAGCCTCTTCCAATGCTTTTGCATCGTCAACTATCTTTTGAGCTTGCTCCAAGCTTCTGCCTTGCACCTTGAAGCCTCCAAACATGTGCACAGATTGAGGGGTCAATCCAATATGCCCCATTACAGGTATTTGTGCCCTCACAATTTGACGAATAATTTCTGCAAATTCTACTCCACCCTCAAGCTTAATAGCGTGAGCTCCACCTTCTTTCATCAATCGTCCTGCATTGTGCACCGCCTCTGTTATAGATGTGTGATACGACATAAATGGCATATCTACAATTACCAATGCACGCTTTGCGGCACTTGTCACAGCTTTGGAGTGATATATCATATCGTCGATAGTTACAGATATGGTGGAGTCGTGCCCTTGCACAACCATCCCTAAGGAGTCGCCTACTAATAGGGAATCTATGCCAGCCTCGTCCAATATTTTCGCCATCGAGTAGTCGTAAGCTGTGAGCATACTTATTTTACGACCTTCATCTTTCGCTTTTTGAAAAGACTTTATTGTAAATTTATTGTTCATTTTCTATTTTCTTATAAGTTCTGTTTTCTCTGTTTTTATCAATTAATTTTCTCTTGTTATTACTATTCAAAAGATACAAAACAGAATATATACCTTCTTAAATATGATTTGATGGATGTTTTTGAATGTTATCTCAGCGTATCCTTCAGTTTATAGTCTTGCAGCATTGCCATGGTTGCTCTGCCTAGCTCGATATAGGCTGCTTTTTTGTTGGGCATATACCTCTCCAATGCTTCTATATGTTTTGCAACGGTTGATGCGTCGCCTCTTTTAATGGCACCCGTTAGGGCATCGCTTATGTTTTCGTTGTTGCTTATATTATTCAGCGTGCTAGCGAGTAGGGGAGCGGTAGCTTTTTTTATTTCGCTTTTGCTCATTCCTGTTTCGGCAAATATTTCGTAAGCCATGTTTAGTAGCGTCACCATATAGTTTGATAGCACCGATGCTGCACAGTGATAGAGCTCCTTTTTGTTTGAATCTATTTGCAGGGTATTGTTGCCTGTCTTCTCAAATAGACGAGTCAGACAGTAGTTGCTTTCAGTCTGTTCTTCTACGGGTGTCTCTATTGAGAAGTAAGCACCGTCTAGTTGCTCCACACTCTTCTCTGCATCTGCAAAAGCCATCAATGGGTGAGCGCAATAGGTGCGAAAGCCTTTATCGTTGATAGGTTGCAATACTTTGGATGAGTGTACACCGCTTGTGTGCACAAATGCTTCTATCTGTTGAGGTATCTCAAGCTGTGCAATTTGGTTTGCCAATAGCGAGAGTGCATCGTCCGATGCAGTAATCCACACCATCGTACTATGCTGCATCAACGCTTCTATTGAAGCAAATGCTTTTGAGTCTGTTTTATTGGCGGCAACTTGTGCATGTTTGTACGTGCGACTGTAATAGCCTCCAATTTTGAGTCCCTTTTTTTTGAAGTAGAGACCCAATGCCAATCCAACTTTGCCCGCACCTATAAAAGAGATCATTTTACATTTATCTAAAAGATTGTTTTCTATTTAAATTTACCCAACACTACCGTTCTAAATAAATTACTTGTTGATAGTGAAATCGATTTTATCACCCTCTTTAATACTGTTTTTATTGCAATAGCCAGCATTCACCTCCACTACATACAAGGCAGGTGCTGTAGAGATGTAAGAGTTTTCGTTCATTGGGGTTGTATTAGCATGTATAGTAACTATTTGCTTATTGCCATTTACAAAAATCATATCCAATGGGATGTAGGTGTTCCTCATCCAAAAGCCCTGGATATCTTCTCTTGGCATCAGAAACAACATGCCTGCATTTTGAGGCATAGAGCTTCTATACATCAATCCTTGTGTTGTTTTTTGGTCATTGTCGGCAATTTCAATATCGATAACTGCTAAAGTTTCGTTGTCATCTTTGCTTATAAACGACAACTCTCCCTCTTTCTTAAAAGTTGGGGCTGAGTTTTCGATAGTGAAGCCTTGATTTGTATCTTTGTTCATAATAAAATAGGCAACTGCTGCCCCTACAATAACTAGTGCAGTTATTAAAATTGTTTTTGTACTCTTGTTTTTCATCTTTCTATCTATTCTAAAATATAGTTATGACTTATTTTACAGCAAATGTACTGCTTTTCTTTGTAATGAGTAATGTGTTGAGACAATTTGAATGGTTTTATAGTATGTAGTATTAATTAAGTTCTTCGATATGTAAGCAATATGTTCATCTAGTTTAGGGTGTTTAAGCTGTTTGAATTTTGGCAAACAAAAATGGTTCTAGTGTAAAGTAGACAAAATATCAGCTTGAAGGGTTGAACAAATATTAAGATATATGTGAATATCTGTATTCTGTTTGATGGGTTGCAAAATTGTTGCAGTTTCTTTCTCCACAGGTTGTTTTATGCGATAATCTATCTTCGTTTTTAAGAAAACAAGATGAGTGAAATGGTTTTGTTGTTTTATTAGAACTTCTTGTTATTATATAAATTGTTGAAGTGTAGCCTGTTATGAGATTTTTTGATTGGTCTTAAATATTTGTAATTGGGGTTATGGGTGATGCATATCCCCAATTGTTTGTGTTTTATTTGACTTCTGCACGTTGTATATCCCCAATTGTTTAGAAATTATTGGGCTGATGCATGTTGCATATCCCCGATTACAATGTTTGCTCTTCATAGTAGAAGAGAAATAATGCGTAAGAAGCTTTTATTTTCTAACACTTGTATCTATTAGTAGGGTTGTTTTTGCTGTTGGACTACTGTTTTGATGATGTTTTTAACATACTGAGTGGGTGAAAGGGTTGTTTCTCTCTTCGTTTTGCTGTCTGTTTTTGTGCGATAGGGGTAATGCATCATGCATATATCAAATTTCTGAAGGCAGAGAGGGATGAAGAGGAAGCAGTTTGTTAGATAAAATTAAGATACTAGGGGTATGGACTCTCATTATTATAATTGTGGGAGATTATTTATGTTGTCTTTCTTTTCACAAATCTCTAGAACATAAAAAAAGCATAACAAAATTAATTGTCATGCTTTTTTATTTACTCCATTAAGTTAATAATGGATATGCTATAGTATTATTTATTCTGCACTTTCGTGGCTGAAATAAATACCATTTGAAAACTGAGCATTTCCTCCAAACTCTCCTCTCGTTCCAATTATGGTTAGTTGGTCTCCAACTTCAATGTTTTTGTCAGCAAAAACATTTTTTCTGAAATCGCCAAATGCACCATAACCTGGATAAGTACCATATACTTCTATTTCACTGTCACCATCTTTCAAAATATGATTGCCATAAGTGGGATTAGTAATTTCTGTAATTTCACCAGTTATCATATAATAAACTTCTGCAGAAACTTCTTTAGTAAGCAATTCGGCAATGCTAATTGGAGTTACAGGAATAACGTTCTCCAAAACACCATCAACAACTTGATGTCCATTGTACTCTCCACGTTTTCCTACAACAGTAACTATATCACCCAACTTGTATTCTTTTCCATCTAAATCAAGACGATATACATATGTTTCTCCAGAGAAGTCTCTTATATTAATGTTATTATTATATTTTTCATCAATTTTGGTAATAACGCCCGACAAACGATATTGTGTGTCACCAACTTCAGCTGCTATAAACTCAGCAATAGATGCTTCAATAATAGCTCCTTTTTGGAAAATGCTTGCTTCTGTTGAGTAAGTTTT
>DUVZ01000091.1 GCA_012840785.1 Bacteroidales bacterium | reverse complement strand
TAGAAGAAAACTCTACAAAAGTGACTAGATTGTCCTCATTATATACCTCACAGCAAAGCAAATCGAATGTTGTTGCAAGTAATATAACACTTCACAATGGCTATACGCGTAACAACTATCGCTTTAGGTTGCTAGGCGAAAAAGCACACGCTACTATTGGTGGCCTTGCAATAGCCGATAAAAATCAGCATGTTGACAACTATGCTTTTCTTGATCATGCATCACCAGACTGTACAAGTAACGAACTTTTTAAATATGTTTTAAAAGAGCGGTCAACTGGTGTGTTTTGTGGAAAGATATTGGTTGAGAAAGATGCTCAGAAAACTTTGGCTTATCAAACTAACAGAAACTTGATAGCATCGTTAGATGCAAAGATGTATGCTAAGCCACAACTTGAAATATATGCCGATGATGTGAAGTGTTCGCATGGTTTAACAACAGGACATCTCGACGATGATGCACTGTTTTATCTACAGGCACGAGGTATAGCTAAAGCAGAGGCAGAAATGCTGTTGATGGTTGCATTTACCAAAGATGTTGTAGAGTTGATAAATATAGAGTCATTAAAAGAGAGGTTAGAGTATCTGATTGACAAACGATTTAGAGGTGAACTGATGCGATGCGGTAATTGCAATGTTTGCAAATAGAACAGACTATGAAACAATGATAGATGTAAATAAAATAAGGAGTGATTTCCCTATACTTTTACGTAAAGTATACGGAAAACCTTTGGTGTATTTTGATAATGCTGCTACTACACAAAAACCAAAATGTGTGGTAGAGAACATAAAGGAGATGTATTATACCCTCAACGCAAATATACACAGAGGTGTTCACTTTTTGAGTCAACAAGCTACTGATGCGCACGAAGCTGCTAGAGTAACCACACAAAATTTTATTGGGGCAAAATCCTCCAACGAAATTGTGTTTACGCGTGGTACAACCGAATCGATAAACTTGATTGCTTCTACATACTGTAGAGCGTTTTGTAAGCCTGGAGATGAGATAATTGTTTCAGAAATGGAGCATCACTCCAACATTGTTCCTTGGCAATTGCAGGAAGAGATATCGGGTGTTAAGCTGCGAGTAATTCCTATTAATGACAAAGGTGAATTGATTATTGAGGAGTTTGAGAAACTGATTAACCCTCGTACTAAACTTGTTTCCATTGCTCATATATCTAATGCTTTGGGAACAGTAAATGATATTGAAGAGGTAATTAGAATTGCTCATGAAAATAACACCCCCGTATTGATAGATGCTGCACAATCTGTGCAACATATTCCGTTGGATGTGCAAAAGCTAGACTGCGATTTTCTAGTTTTTTCTGCTCACAAAGCTTATGGCCCAACTGGAATGGGTGTTCTGTATGGAAAAGAGGAGTGGTTAAACAAACTTCCCCCTTATCATGGTGGAGGCGAGATGATTGCGAGTGTCTCTTTCGACAAAACCACATTTAACGAACTTCCATACAAATTTGAAGCAGGCACACCCGATTATGTGGGTTCTACCTCTATGGCTGCAGGGCTTGACTATATATCTAAAATTGGTCTAGAAAACATTGCTCAATATGAACACGAGTTGCTTGAATATGCCACAGAGCAGCTTCTTAAGATAGATGGACTCAAAATATATGGTACTTCTAAAAACAAGGCGAGTGTAGTATCATTTTTGGTAAATGATATTCATCACTACGATATGGGAATGCTACTCGATAAGATGGGCATAGCTGTACGTACAGGGCATCATTGTGTAGAGCCTCTTATGAATAGGCTTCAAATAGATGGAACAGTAAGAGCTTCATTTGCTTTTTACAATACTAAAGAGGAGATTGATCAATTAGTTGCAGGAATAAAAAGAATAGTAACCATGTTTTGATATCTATATTAAAGTAATTAATAAAAAAGACTGTTTCTTATAATGAGGCAGTCTTTTTTTGTTTCATGGAGCTACCTTGAAGCCTTGCAGTTGAGGTGTTGTTATATATATAGTGTATTTGGATTTGGTATTTGTAAATCAAATTCACTTTGTATATATTGGCATCTCTATTAGTATTCGTATGCTTGATGATTCTTAGAGAGATGATTGTACATATTTACTTTTCAAAAAACATTCAAACTACATCATTCTTTATATCTTAATCAAAATAAACATTATGACCATCAAAATGTTATAGATTTTGGTATATCAGTGCAAAATTTTTTAGAATCATCTCTGTTTTTAATGTCATTATGTATAGACTTAATTCAAGCAAACTAGCTTTATATTTAACTGTTTTGCTGGCTTCTTTTATCTTATTTTCTTGCAATTACAAACAAGACTTTGTAAATGAATAGATAGTTGCTGAGCAACTACAAGATGCACAAAAAGACAGTCTGATTGCGCTAGTGAAAGACTTGAATAGGCAAGGCACAGATGCTCGAAATTCTGCTGATTACAAAGAGGCTATTAATCTACATTTTAGAGCTCTCAATTTAGCTGAAACAGCGGAAGATACTTTGGGACAGATATATGCACTTAATAATATTGGTACAGATTTGAGACGAACATACTCTAACATCGAAGCCTCCACTTATCATTATTTAGCGTTAGAATTATCTGATGACAATGACAAATACCTGAAAATGCGAGCGATGGCTATGAATGGCTTAGGGAATATTTTTTTGGCACTGAATAGAAACAAACAAGCTGAAAAATATTTTCAACAAGCTCTTTCTATTGAACGTGAGCTGAACAATACTTTGGGACAGGCTATTAATTATGCAAATTTAGCCGAAACATATCATATAAATAACGATTTAGATAGTGCACTTTACTATTATAATGCTTCATTGAAGCACAACAATATCATTGATTCGGATATTGGTAAAGCAATTTGTAAAAGAGCTATGGGGCTTATTTACTACAAAATAGGTGATGAGAACCGAGCTTTGCGACTGCTCGAGGAAGCTTTTGCTCTTATGGAAGATTCTAAAGATGCTTTCCATAAATTAGAAGTTCAGATTTCATTAGCAGAAACCTATATTAATATTGGTAAAACAGCTATATCCGAAATTCATGTAAAGGAGGTATTGTCTCAGGCAAAAGCATTAAATTCTTTTGATTATCAACATAGAGGGTACGAGCTATTGGCCAAATTGAAAGAGAAGCAAGAATTGTTTCACACAGCTTTCGAAGCAAAAGAGATGGCTGTTGTATATCGCGACAGTGTGTTGGCTCAAAACAACGAAGTACGCATTTTAGAACTCGAAAACCGATATAAAAGTAGGGAGGCAGATCAGAAAATACACTTGCTTACTACCGAAAATACCCTAACTGAGAAAAATAAAAAAACTCAACAGAACATCTTTTTTTTATTGATATTTTTACTTACCCTACTCATAGGTTTTCTTTACTATCGCTACAATAGCAAATTGAAAACAGCAAAAGAACTAGAAAAGATAAATGAAATTAAAACTAAGTTTTTTAGCAATATTTCTCATGAGTTTCGTACTCCACTTACGCTTATCAAAGCTCCATTAGAGAAGTGGCTTGAAAAAGATCTTCCTGTCGATTTTGACAAGGATGCTAGAGTGATGCTTCGCAACTCTGAAAGGTTGTTGTTTTTGGTTGATCAGTTGTTGAGTTTGTCGAAGGTGGATTCAGGCAGTTTTAAAATTAATCCACAATATGCTGATTTATCAGTGGCTTTGCGAGGAATTGGTAACTATTTCTTGCATATCGTTAAAGAAAAATCAATTGACTATAAAATTGCTATCGACGCTAGTGGAAAAGATTGGGTTGATTTGCATATAATAGAAATTATTGTTAGCAATTTTTTGTCTAATGCATTGAAGTTTACGCCAGAAAATGGGTCTATTTCTATAATAGGCGAGAAACACAAAGATGCTTATACAGTTAAGGTGGCCAATTCAGGCGAGCGTTTGCCTTTCGAAGAATTGGCGCAAATATTTGACAGATTTTATACAAAAGGATCCACCCATAGTGGTAGCACAGGAATTGGTCTTTCGCTGGTGAAGGAACTTTGCTTGCTATATGATGCAAAATTATCAGTAGAATATAATAAAGATAATGAAATTGAGTTTACAGTTGTTTTCCCATCTTTGCCACAGGGTGAGTTGCATGAAGTAGATGACTTGGCGTTTGAGAATTTAAAGATAGATAGATTTCAAGCTATACGCGAAGGCTCTGTTAAGCTTGATAGTACAACGAGAGAAACAGATCGGGTCGATGATGTTTTGTTATCTAATAAACCTCTTCTACTAGTTGTTGAAGACAACAATGATCTGAGAAACTATATTCTAGATGCATTTAAAGGTATATATAATACAATTGAAGCCAAAGATGGAGAAGAGGGTATTGCTGCAGCGCTGGAGCATATACCTGATATTATTATTACTGATATAATGATGGCAAAAGTTGATGGATTGGAGCTGTGCAACACATTAAAACTGGATGCTGCTACCAATCATATTCCAATTGTTATTTTAACTGCTCTGAACGAAGAAAGAGATTTGCTTGCAGGTTTAAAAAACAAAGCTGATGACTATGTTACTAAACCTTTTGGTGCTAATATACTAAAACAGAAGGTACGCAACCTTGTTGAAGTGCGTAGTGTGATGAGTCAGAAATACCGCAAGGAGTTCATTATCAAACCGCTGGATCTGTTAATATCTGGTGGTGAAGATAGTTTTGCCAGAATATTGAAAGATGTGATAGAGAATGAGATAACAAACTCTGATTTTGGTGTGGATGAGTTTTGCGAAGTGGCGGCAATGAGTCGCTCTCAGTTATATAGAAAGCTTAAGGCAACAGTAGATATGTCTGTTTCAGAGTTCATTCGTGTTCACCGTGTTAAGTTGGCATCCGAGCTGCTTAAAAACAAAAACTTGAATGTTACCGATGTTTGTTACTCTTCTGGTTTTACCGATACTTCCTATTTCTCAAAATCATTTAAAGATGTCTTTAAGGTTCCCCCTACAGAATATCGCAAAAAACTGCATGCAGATAATGATTAGTCGGTATTATGTTTCTGCGCTATCTTTTCACTAGGTTTAATATAAAGCTACAATACTTACAATAGAATTGTGCCGTGCTTATAAACACCTACAGGGTTCAACGCACTACACTCACACAAAAACCCTCAATAATTCAGGATACACACTTTTTTCTATCTTAAAAACCACTCTATTGCGAAGTCTTATCTTCTGTTTAATGTTCCAATATCCCATATCTCTCATTTCCCTTGCTTTTTGTCTATATCAACATAGTATTACAAGCTTTTGAGACAATAGAGATAGTTTGTTTTTGATTATGGTAGTAGATTTGCTTCAGAAATATTTACTGAATACAAACAATAAAAACTATTTAGCATGAAAAAAAAATTATTTACACTCACGTTAGCAGTTTTTGCAGTTTCAATGTTTTTCTCTTCATGCGGAGATAGTAGGAGAAAAGCAGATAGCCCCCAAAAAACTGTAGCTGATAGTAAACTAGGAAAACTAGATGTTGAAATTCCAGCATCACTTAGAGATAAACCCGAGGTGGTTGCTTATATACACGATATGAACAAAGTTGCCGATGAGTATGCAGTACTGATAGATAAAACCTTGGAAGATTTTGGAGATTATGAAAATCTAGATTTTAATGATTTAGGTATGATGGACAAAATAAAGGTTATGAAAGCCTCTGCTGAAATTGGTTTGAAGTCTATGGATATTATGGCTAAATGGGCAGAACAGCACGATAGATTAAATCTATTTAAAGAAAATCTTTCAGAAGATGAAACTTTGGCACTGGAGACAGTTGCAAATAGGTTTGGAGAGCGTATGAAACAAATTGAAAAAAAACATACCAAGTATTTTGACAAAGAGTAGCTGTTATGGTAAATGGAAACTATAAATTGGAGTAAACAAATATTAATACATATAATAATGGATAAAATTATAAGTACAGCAAAGCAATTCATTGTAAGCCCTAAATCGGAGTGGGAAGTAGTTAAAGAAGATGAGGATACTGCACATCAGCATGTTATGAAATATGTGTTGCCATTGGCATTGATTTCTGCAGTCGCTATTTTTATTGGAGTAGGCCTTATTGGTTATCGAGTATTGGGTTATAGGGTTCAATCAGTCAGTGGTGGGTTGGCACAAGCCATCATGTCGTTAGCCTCAATATTAATTGGTGTGTATCTTTCTGGCTTTGTAATCCATAAGCTAGCACCTACTTTTGATACAACCGTTAGCCTAGACAAAGCTGTTAAGCTAGTGGGTTTCTCCTACACCGCCATTTTACTGGCTGGAATTCTTAATATATTTCCTCCCCTTGCTTTTCTTACTTTTCTAGGAGGTCTTTACAGCCTCTACATTCTTTATATTGGTTTCAAGCCAATGACAAATGTGTCGGATGAGAAATCTACGAGCTATTTCATTGTTAGTCTACTCGTAATTGTAGGAGTGTATGTAATTATAGGGGTTGTTTTAGCTGGAATTATTGGAGTGTTAGGTTTTACAGCATTAGGAGGTTTCTAAACAGCTTTTCATTTTTAATTCTACTTTAAGCTAAACAGGTAGCAACTATTTTTTTGGATTCATAAAGCAATATGGTTGTTGTTAAGTTATCTGTTTTAATTCAGGTTAGCTCGATAGGCTTACCTGAATTTTTTATTTACTATATTGTACCTACAATCATTTTACAGAAAACGATTGCATAAATTTAATGTTACCTCTGTTCTCTCTTGCATTTTGCTCCTAAGCATGTTGTAGAGCGGTATTGCTGTTAGATCATTTCTTGTTTTAGCGTTTTGCACACACCTCGAAAATGATTTTAAATAGTTATATTTGTTTGATAATTAAAATATAAATACTTATAAACAACCATATTATGAAAAAAAGAAACCTTATGTTATTAGCTTTTAGCTTAATGATAGGCTTAGTAAGTGCACAGTCGCTCAAATCGCCTAATGGGGATTTTAAGCTCAACTTCTCTGTAGATGAAGATGGAACCCCTATATACGAATTGCATTATAAAGACAAACCCGTTATCAATCCAAGCAAATTGGGCCTTGAGTTGATGGGAAACAGTAAAGAAGAGTTTAACAGCGAAATTAAGAACGAAAAAGATCATGCAACATCACTCTACAACGGTTTTCAGATTGTAGATATTCAAAACTCTACTTTCGACGAAACATGGCAACCTGTATGGGGTGAAACAGAAACTATACGTAATCATTACAACGAAATGGCTGTTGCACTCAATCAAGAAGATACAGAGCGTAATATGCATATCCGTTTCAGATTGTTTGATGATGGTTTAGGATTTAGATACGAGTTTCCGGCCGAAAATAGCTTGGTCTATTTTGTAGTGAAAGAAGAGCTTACTCAGTTTGCTATGACTGGCGATCATACTGCTTGGTGGATAGCTGGCGACTACGATACACAAGAGTATGATTACACAACCTCCAAGCTATCAGAGATAAGAGGTATTAATGAGGCTGTAAAACAAGGTAATCTTTCTCAAACTAGTTTTTCTGATACGGGGGTACAAACATCGTTGCAACTAAAAACAGACGATGGAATATATATAAACCTTCACGAAGCTGCTTTGATAAACTACGGTGCTATGCATCTAAATTTGGATGACGAAAACATGGTGTTTCAGTCATGGATTACACCCGATGCCAACGGAACTAAGGGGCATTTGCAAACTCCATACAACACTCCCTGGCGCACAGTTATTGTAAGCGATGATGCACGTGATATTCTTGCTTCAGATATAACTCTTAACCTTAACGAACCATCAAAAATAGAAGATACCTCTTGGATAAAACCAATGAAGTATATTGGTGTTTGGTGGGAGATGATTACTGGTAAAAGCGAATGGTCATATACACACGATTTGAGTAGTGTGCATATCGGAGAGACTGATTACACCAAAGTTAAACCACATGGGCGCCATGGAGCAACTACCGAAAATGTAAAGATGCATATCGACTTTGCAGCCAAACATGGTATTGATGGTGTATTGGTTGAAGGTTGGAATATAGGTTGGGAAGATTGGTTTGGTAATTTGAAAGACTATGTGTTTGATTTTCAAACGCCTTATCCAGATTTTGATATTGATGAGGTGCACAGGTATGCCAAAGAGAAAGGGGTAAAGATGGTAATGCACCACGAAACATCTTCTTCTATACGCAACTACGAACGACATTTAGATGCAGCATATCAATTGATGAACGATTACGATTATCCAGCCGTGAAAAGTGGATATGTAGGTGATATTATTCCTCGTGGCGAAACGCACTATAGTCAATGGGTAAACAATCACTATCAGTATGCATTGGAAAAAGCTGCTGAGTATAAAATTATGGTCAACGCTCATGAGGCAGTTCGTCCAACGGGTATTTGTCGCACATGGCCCAATCTTATTGCAAACGAGTCGGCACGCGGCACAGAGTATCAGGCATTTGGGGGTAGCAAAGCCAACCATGTAACAGTTTTGCCTTTCACTCGATTGATTGGAGGTCCTATGGATTACACTCCAGGGATTTTCGAAATGGATATATCTAAACTCAATCCTGACAATCATTCGCATGTAAATGCCACAATTGCCAATCAATTGGCACTCTATGTAACAATGAGTTCACCATTACAAATGGCTGCTGATCTACCCGAACATTATGACCGTTTCCCTGATGCATTTCAGTTTATAAAAGATGTAGCACTCGATTGGAGCGAAAGTATTTACCTAGAAGCTGAGCCAGGTGAGCACATCACAGTAGCCCGTAGAGCCAAAGGAACAGACAATTGGTTTGTGGGAAATACAGCAGGATACAATCCATTTACTTCGCATATCAAGTTCGACTTCTTGCCTTCCAACACCCAATACATTGCTACTATCTATGCTGATAGCAAGGATGCCCACTATAAAACAAATCCACAGGCATATACAATTCGTAAAGTTGTGGTTACTAGCAAGTCTAGTCTTACACAGCTTTCAGCACCAGGTGGTGGTTATGCTATAAGTCTTATTCCTGTTTCAAATAAGTCTGAAACTAAAGGATTGAAGAGGTTGTAGAAAAGTAATTATATAGAGAATATCTCACGGATATATCCCAGTATTTATACATCAACAAGATATGACAAGTTCGTATCCTGTTGATGTTTTTTTTGTTAAAGGTTTTCTGTTGTGTCCATAAAGCTTGAAAGCTACTCGTTATCGAAATCTAACATTACTGTTTGCCGTTTATTTATTAAAGTAATTTTAATGTTGGTTTAACTACTATTATTTTTTTCAGAAACTTATATTTACTAATATTGTAGATTGTTTATAGTGTTTTATTTTCAATTCAATCAAGTTGTTCAGTTTTTTTCATCTACAAATCATTGTTAGTTATGAAACATAATATAATAATTCTATTATCACTTTTGTTAGTAGTGTTCTCTTGTGATAAGGAAGATCCTTATATAAAGATTGAGCAAACTGATCTTCACGTTAGTAGCGTGGGGGGCTTGCGAACCATCTCTTTTGTTTCAAACAAAGGGTGGACTGCTAATTCTTCTGCCCAATGGTGTAGGGTTTCTAGTGGCAGTGGAGATGCTTCGATGAGTAGTAGTATTGAAGTTACTGTTGATGCTAATGATACCTATGAAAAAAGGAGTTGCACCGTTACTATCACTGTAGGTGGAGTATCTAATGTTGCTACAATTACACAAGATGCAAAAACGGGAATTATTGTTTCAAAAGCAAGGTACGAACTTTTGAATAATGCTGAAACTATAGTAGTGGAGGTGAAATCTAACATTCATTTTGATGTTAATATTTCTAAGGAGGCGCAAAAGTGGATTACGCAGGTTGACACTAGAGGACTTTCTGAAACCACGCTTATGTTTGATATTGCAAAAAACGAGAGTTATGGAAATAGGGAAGGTACTATTACATTTAGCGAGAGTTTTGGAGATTTAAAAGATGTTGTCCAAGTGTTTCAATCTCAAGAAGATGCAATAATTCTTTCGAAAAACAGATATAACTTGACTGAAAACGCTCATAAGTTAGATGTGGAGGTAAAGAGTAACGTAGATTACAAGGTAATTATTCCCAAAGAAGATCAGGAGTGGGTGTCGTATGTTGAAACAAGAGCATTGAGAAGCGAAACGGTGGTGTTGGCTGTTGCAAAAAACGTTGGCTATAATGCTCGCTCTTCAGAGATTTATATAAAAGACATAGCTACCAACGTTCAGGACACTTTGACAATTATTCAAGATGCTAATCCCACACTCTTTGTAGCTCAAGATGAGTATATTGTTTCTGACAAAGAAACTGTTATTGAGGTGGAGGTAGTATCTAATGTAGAGTTTGATATCACTATTTCTGATGATTGGATTTCTGAGATTAAAACAAGAGATATGAGTGAATCAATGCTTCAGTTTCGTGTTACAGCCAATGACTCTTATGCTGACAGAGAAGCCACCATTACTTTTAGTGATAAAAATAATAATCTAGAGTCTGTAATAAAGGTATATCAGACGCAAAATGACGGTATCATAATATCTGATGAAATAATAGATATCTCTTCTGAAAGCCAAATTGTAGAGGTGGAGTTAAAGACTAATCTTGATGAGTTTGAGATAGTAATTCCTGAAGATGCACAAAAGTGGATATCGCATATTGAGACAAGATCATTGAAAACAAGATTTGTGGTTTTAAGTATATCAAATAATCAAGCTTTTATTCCGCGTTCTGCTAAAGTTTATATAAAAGATAAAAATAGCAACCTGCAAGAAGCTATAACTATTATTCAAAGAGAGAACTTTGATTTTGACTACGACCTTAATCTGCTTTGCGATGGAGAATGGCGTGCTACTTTGGTAAGGGGAAATAAGAGGTGGGATTTGACTACTCCTGTAAACGAACTGTACAATGAGCCTACTTATTTGAAATTTGATATAGATGGCACCCTTACAAGTGAAGGTGCGTTTGGCAAGGGTGTTGGGAGGTATACTTCACAAGGAATGATGATAAACACTTATGTGGGTAATATTAGTGAGAGTTTCGAGGTTGTTTATCTTGATGAAAATACTGCAAAAATTATGGTTAACGCTAGTCTGTTTCATCTTCCTCAAATTACCAGTTATTGGGATGTGGTGGAGGTAACTTTGACCAAGAACTATGTACGTGAGATAGATTTTGATTATGGTATAGAGAATCTTTATGGAAGATGGAGGGCTACTAGTATTGACAGAGCCATAAATAACAAGGGCGAGGATGTATTTGACCGTTCTGTGAATTTAACAACCCCAGACATGGAGGATGAAATTGCTCCTTCTTATATTACGTTTGAAGCTGGTGGTGAGTTGTTTATTGAAGGCATTTTTGGTGAAGGTGGTGGAAGGTATACTACACGAGGTGTTACTTTTTATATCCTTACGGATGAGAATGAGTTGAGTGAAGTTGAGACTACAGCACTTGATGGCAATATTGCTAAAGTTAGGGTTGACATGGATAAAGTAGGCTTTAACTTTGGAAAATATCAAGGAACATTAGACTCATGGAAAGTTAAAATAGTAACGCTGACATTAACGAAACAAGCATATAAATAAAAAAGAGCTAAATGGGCTTATTTTTTACTGTTTTAAAACATTAGCTGCTTATTATATTGCAGGATTTTTTCTCTACATATTGTGTTGAGGCTTTTGTTTGATAAAATTACTGAACAAAGTTGTGTAATTTATGTTAGTTATATATTACGACAAAGAGAATGTCTCTTTTTGCTCTAGCTATAATTGAATAGTTGTTAAAGATAATAGCAGAAAGGTATATCAGCACAACTGTCAGAAGAGGTTAAATGACAGAGGTTGGCGGATGTAAAAAAAGTTAATGCGCAGTTCGCTTACTACCCATCAAAGTCAGGTTGGCGTTATGGTGACTCTCTTTTTTAGAGCTTAGCCTTTTTTTCTTAAATTTTTTTGCTTTATTTGCAAAGTAATAAAAATAC
>DUVZ01000090.1 GCA_012840785.1 Bacteroidales bacterium | reverse complement strand
TTCATTTGGGACAAATATACAAAAAATGTTGATGTGAGATGATTTGAGGAGAGTTTTGTTTGTTTATTGATATTGATGAAGCTTACAAATTTATATAAGCTTGTAATTTTAGAGAACCTATTTGTATAATTTATTAGTAAATGCTTTTGCAAAGATAATTGTATATGTAATTAAAACAACAATTTTATTGAATAACAATTCAATGTGTGGGGTTTTATTGATAATTGGATTGGGTTTTTTATGATGAATTGGAGGCGAGCAGACCAGACTTCGACCACCCTCAGTTCACCAATTATCGAATCATGAGCGTCACCGAAGGGTGTAAAGATAAAGCTTTGATGCGACGCAATGCCACTAGATTTTCAGTGCATTGTGATATATTTTAATTGCATAAAATATGAATAGCTATGAAATACGATATGCTGTAAATTACTTTTATTTGATTATAGATACTAACGTATCTAAGTTGAACGCTGCGCAATCAACGCCGAGAGTATGCGGGCTAGAGAATCTTTTTTTGTTAGATTTTGCCCAAAAAGAAAGTGTAGAAGCTTATCGCTAGTGTTTTTTTTAATCTTTTAGGCGAGCTGGGGGGGCTCTTTTTTGCTGTTCACGTATATTTGTAATGCGTGTGTTGCGTACTGAAATATTAGTTCTCACGGGTTTGTATCAACTAGTTTTTCGTAACAAAAATTCATCAAATATTCCTCAATTTGGCATTCGAATTGTTCTATTTGCTATCTTTATAGGGTGATAAAAAGATGAATAGTGAGTCTTTTTTTATAAAACATTTCTACTACCGTAGATGCAAATAAAATGACATGAAAACTGTATTTACCACTGTAGAAATCTCAAGAAAAACAAAAACGATACTTTTTACACCCAAAATTGAGCAAAAACAACACAATCTAAGTAAATTGATAACTAATATTTGAAAAATAAACCACACCAAAATAGGCTACCCAGAAGTTTGTATTTTCCGCTGCACAAGCAACTAATAATTGCTCTGTGTATGAAAATTTGCGCAACAAACCGTCAAGAAACCTATTTAGAAACAAGTTTTATTCTTTTTGCAACATATCTACGGCGGTAGATTGGTTTTTTATCTGTTTTCTCAATTTCTACTTTAGTAGATATGTTTTTAATATTTATTTGTAAACCATGTGGCATGCATAAGGGTATGCCATGAAAGACACACATACGGCAGCTTTGTAGGGCAATTAATAGGTAGGGTGAGCCTTTATTGAAATCAATCTGGCCTTCTCTCACACTCCCATCAACTGCAACGTTACCAATGCAGAAATAGTTGCTATGCCAAAACTTAAGAGTGTTCCTATCAAAATATACTCGGTGAGCATTCTGCTCTTAGATTCCTTCAAATCGCCAAATCTGAAAACAGATTTAGCAGCCAATAGAAAGCCTATACCCGCCCAATTGCCCGTTATTATGAATGTAAAAACAAACAATCGCTCTAGCATGCCAATGTATTTGCCGGCATTGGGTAGCGAGTGATTGTTGTCATGGTTAAGGGCTTTTGACCAATTTGTCATCAACACCTGCACAATTATGCCACTCACAGCGGTTATAAATAGCAGAGCGGTGGAAAATATCCAAAGATAGGGCTGCTGTGCAAGTTCAAGAACGTCTATATCGGGTTTTATCCACACCACCCATACTGCAACAATGGTAACAAGATGTAGCGCTTGGTCTATTAAAAACCACCGCCATTTGTTGTTTGGGCGCTGTGCATACAGTTTTATGATATCAATAGCACCGTGAAGTAGTGTTATAGACATTGCTAGAGACCAATAGGCTATATCCCACAGAAACAGCAAAACCAGCAGTCCGTGCATCATTGCATGGAGGTACAGCACAATAGATTTACCCTTTTGCTGTTCTTTCTTCTCCACCCAATGTTTTGATTGGAGCAAGAAATCGCCAATAAAATGAGCCAATATAAGTTTCAGCAGAATAATCATTGCAGTAAGGTATTTATTTTATTTCTGTACATTTTTTCTACGGCTAGCAATTCATCCACATTAGCTCTATTCCATCGGCCACTCACCGCACTTTGTTTTATGCCTAGCATACGGCCAATTTCATGCTGTGTAATGCTGGGGTTATTAAGCACTATTTCTATTAACTGGGCAGACGAAACCGACCATTTGTCCATAAAGGTGCCAGCAAGTTTTAGGTACAAATTTATATCGTTGTCAAAGTTGGGCCACTCGCTTTTGACACCCATTGTTACGTTTTCTTTCTTAAGCATATCAAACTTTTCGCCTGCATATATAAATGCCGACCCATTACTTTCCGATATTCTCTGCCCTGTATAGCTCTTAGTGCCAATGCCTACTGCTATTCTCACATCAATGGTGCCTTTGAGCTTACTATTATCTAGAGGTTCTATTTTTTTGA
>DUVZ01000089.1 GCA_012840785.1 Bacteroidales bacterium | reverse complement strand
ATATATCGATCTCTATTCAGAGTTTGTAACACCAGGTAGTGACAAACTAAACCCTGAATACACTAATGATGGACTACACCTAATGGGCAAGGGTTATATAAAGTGGGTAGAAATAGTAACGCCTTACATAGATTAAGCAGATTACTATGATATCGAAAAAATATTTATAAATAAGAAGGCCGCTGTTTCATTAACACGGCCTTTTTTCTTATCTACAAAATATTATTCAATAGTATATATACTCAACAAAACCGTGAGCTTATATGCTACGAAATAAAACTACAGCTTATCTAATCCCAGCTAATAACTTTATTTCAGCTTCCAAGTCTTTCATTTTTGCCAATAGAGGGTTAATGGCCATTTTTCTCAACTTTCTTAATTTTACTGCTTCTAGCATTTTTTCTTCTAACTCTGTTAAAGACTCTAATGCCTCTCTCAACACCTCCACCAACTCTTCACCTTCTCTTGTTTGTGCTCTCACAAGATGGCTTTGAACTGCTAACGATAGTGTTTTCACCTGTTCGGTTTCCTCAGAAACTTTTTCTTCGGGTACTTCTTTTATTAATGCATGTATCTCGGTTGCTAAGTCTAGGGTGACTTGTAATAATCTTCTTTTCATATAGTTGTTTGTACTGTTATTAAAAGTTTTAAGTAAATAATTTATAGATTATAAAACGGAAAGATAGCTATTTTGGGGTATCTCTCCAAAGAAAAAGGTCAAGATATATCCTGACCTTTCTATTTTTCTTATAGAAAAAACAAATTTCCTTATTCTGGATGTATCGCTTCGGTAGGACATACTTCCGCGCATGAACCACAGTCTGTGCAAATTTCTGGATCGATTACATAGATATCGCCTTCAGAAATAGCATCTACAGGACATTCGTCAATACAAGTACCACATGCGATGCAATCTTCATTTATTACGTAAGCCATAATGATTATTTTTTTTAATTGGTTAGTATAATAGTTTTAGTCAATTTTGTTTGTGACAATGACAACTCTGCAAATTTACAATTATTTTTTTTATATCCTAAGCTTTTTGGTGTTAATTAATAATTAAGAATGACAGCAAATTCGAAATATAAAGTTGTTAAAGATAAGATTGCGATATTTTATAACAAATAGCAATGTATGTACGTAAATACTCAACACATTGACATCATTGTGTATAGAAAGAGCCTATTTTATTATTTCAGAGAATTTTCTTTTTCTCCTAAAATAGAAATCAAAAAGCATAGAACCTTTATATAGTTGTGAAATATTTTTTTGTACAGTCTTTTCCCTGTTGATTTTTCGTTTTTCTTTAAATGCTGGCGTCATTTTAATAAAATCGAGATAAGCACTTCCTACTGCTTTTGCATGTTCCCACTTGCCCTTTATCATAAAGTGTGACGCTGCGGCTGTATCAAGCGCCAAGCGTATCGACAATATCTCTACTAATTGAATCAAAGCTGCATTTTTATAAATCATCAATAGATTGTTGCGAAAGTTGAGATGCACCTTGCGGGGACTCTCACTATCTAATGAAGCACCACCTACATGATAAACTGTGGACTGTGGTAAGCAGACAATTTTTTTGCCACGTGCAAGCAGTCGCCAACAGAGATCAATCTCCTCCATATGTGCAAAAAAGTCACCATCAAGCCCTCCTGCTTCCATATAATCATCTCTTCGCATACACAAACAAGCACCAGTTGCCCAAAATATCTCTATCGGTCTGTCGTATTGCCCTTTGTCTTCTTCCAACTCGTGCAATATACGTCCTCGGCAAAATGGATATCCATATCTATCAATAAACCCTCCAGCTGCTCCCGCATATTCGAACATTGATTTATTGGTATATGAAAGAATTTTTGGTTGCACAGCAGCTGTATCTCTATTCCTTTTCAAATGCTCTACTAAGGGATTCACCCAGTTTGGAGATGTTTCAACATCGGAGTTGAGTAGCACTATATATTTCGAATCTACCTGTTGCAATGCCCTATTATAACCTTCAGCAAAGCCATAATTTTTGTCCAACAAGATAAGTCTCACATCGGGAAAATTCTGTTTCATCACCTCAACAGAGTTATCCGAAGAACCATTATCGGCTACCACCACTTCGCAATCTTCTGCTTGAGTGTGAATCAACACCGCTGGTAGGAATTGTTTCAACAGTTTTGCACCATTCCAATTTAATATAACTACCGATATCTTTTTCATTGTTCAGTCTTTAACTCTGTTTCTTTCTTTTTCGCAAATTTCCAACGATTGTGCGACCACAAATAGTAGGCCGGATTACGTAAAATTGTCTCCTCCAATCTCCTCACATACATCTCTGTGACAGCAAACTCGGGCTCTTGCGATGCATCGGGCGAGATAACAGAGAACGTACCTTTGTAGTGTCCACGTTTCGTTTTCTCTATATCAAGATATGCCACAGCAAACTTTGCTTTACTAGCAATGCGCTCAGTGCCGGTAAGAAAGAGTGAGTCTTGATTCAGGAAAGTAGTCCAATACTCATCGTAGTATCTTGGTGGACGCTGGTCTGAAATAAATCCATATATAACCTGCTTCTTTTCGTTGCGCAGTTTTATAATTGTTCGCATGGTCTCTTTTCGCTCAATATTGAGCGAGTTGAAACGTGTACGTATTTTTTTAAATATCTCATCAAAAGATTTACTCCTTATCAATTGATATATTTGCGCT
>DUVZ01000088.1 GCA_012840785.1 Bacteroidales bacterium | reverse complement strand
TTTTCAAACCAAAAACCAATTGATTTGTAATTATCTCCTTTTTTAGACAACACTGCCATATAGTTGTATTTAGGTACTACAATCTCGCTTTTGCCTATTGTATGCAATACCTGATCTTCTCTTATTGTCCCACCCTTTACCACATAGAGCGTATCTCTAAAGCTGTTGTTTTTGCCCCAACCACGCACTACACCTTCCAACTCGAGCCAAATACCTGAATTAAAACTATTTACCTGTGGAGTGATATTAGAGTAATAGAAGGTTTGCTCGTTGGCAGTTCTAGAGTAAAGCCTATCGGCTGATGCCATTATATGCCCCCTATCATAACCAGATCCGCGATAGTCGGTTTCATTATTTGTCCACTCTATCAATTGAGGGTCATAACTCCATGCATCACTTCTGCTTGTATTGCTTTCGGCTGTTTTGTCATAAAATGTGAATGCTACCCAGCGCGAATGACGTGAAGCATAGTTATACTCCAAGCTGAAATTGAGCCTTGTATCTCCGTAGTTATCAGAAGCATAATGCGCAACAAAAGCGGCTTTATCATCTACCACATCCTTTGACAGGCGAGGTATCTCTATTCTGTAAGCCTCCTTTTTAGGATAATAGAGCAGCTCCTCGTCAAATTTATCTTGCGTAATTTCGATGCTCTTTTTTGTTGAGCCAGCAATGATGGTAAATTTACTCGATCTTGATTCATTCCCATTTTCGGTAACTTTCAGCACTACAGTTCCGTTGTCTCTACCTGATGTTGTGGAGAAAGTGTACCAATTGTCAGAAGCAGGTTTCTCTATTGACCAATTTCCAGTTGTAAATATTCTAACAAAAAACTGACCACCTTGGTAATTATATTTCCCTCCACCTTCCAGCTCTACTTTCAATGCTACTGACCCATTGCCTCCTATATCTACATTATTAGACTCGCTATCACACGCATTAAAGAGTAGCACGGAAAAGAGAAAAAGCAGTAACCCAAAATGGATTTTTTTCATAATAATATTGATAGGGATATAGTGGAAAAAAGAACGAAGAGAATATTATCTCTCCGTTCTTTTTATAATTATTATTGTTTAAATGAATAAAGGGTTCTTATTCAATTGTTATGTCGTCAACGTATAGGTCGTAATCAGCATCTTTACCTATTTTTAGTGCAAATAAATTTTGACCCGGTGTTGTGTTTATCTGACCTACTAATGTACTTATATCAAGTGTTACTTGAATCCATTCTCCACCTGTGTCAATACCTCCATTAGTATAACTATTAGAATCTTTAGGTTCCAATACTTGATGAGAATTATAAATAGCAAACTCATCCATATTATAAGTCTTATAGTCTGTACCCATTTTATTTCCCGGACCAATATATACATTCATCGATAGAGATTTAGCAGCAGTACCTTTTATCCAAAAATTAATCTTTGATTTGCCTGACGCAGAAAATCCTTCAGGTACAACAGCTGTAAATACATAATCATTTTTATCATGCTGTCCTTCAAGATGCATTGCACCAGAACCTTCTCTTCCACCAGCTGCACTTTCTTTTCCAAAAGTTAGTCCAAAGGTGTTTAAAGCACTTGTAAATTCAGCCCAATTATTAAAGTCTGACCCTGGGAACAATAGATTGTTCGGAGGAAGAGGTGTTGATCCTGCTTGTGTTACATTTACAACAATAGGTACTAAATCTGTATTTGCTGTCGGAGAAAAAGTGACTGTTGCTGTACGAGATGTTTCTGCTGTATTCTCTGTAGCAGTCAATACAATATCATCACTACCTGAACCAGATGCTGGAGCAACTGTCAGCCATGAGGCATCAGATGTTACAGTCCATGCCTGAGCAGCATCCGTAGTTAGCTTAACTGTACTTGTGAGTTCAGTATCTGCATCAAATACTACTGCTGACTTATCTGTTGTGAATTCTACTGGGGTTGGAGTATCGCCACCTTCTCCAGGTGTAACTAACTCATACTCTGACACATTTTTTAAACCTTCATCACTAGCAAAATACTTCTCTAATGTGCCGTACAATAATACTTCTGCCTTATACATACCTGAATTATCTGACAAGTTCAAATCTTTTCGTGCATCACTATTACTTGCAAGTTGCACACCAAGAGTTTTAGCTCCATCATTTTCATCTTTACTGTCGGCAATAACAATATTTGTTCCTGATGCACCATCTACTGAAAACTCTACATCATAACCACCATTATTTTTATAACCCACAATATAACCTTTAACCCATACATAATCAGTATTTTTAGGATCTCCTTGGTTTGCAAATGCTTGCTCCACAGTATAAGGATTCTCTTTTGTTCCGTCTCCTTCACCTGGAGTTACTGGATCTGTTTCAGGTTCTAAAACAATAGGGTCATCACCAATATTAGGATCATTCCAATCATTTATAGTTGCACCAATTTTCACTGGCACTACAATAGGCTCACCTGATTCGTCTAGCGTCAGCCTAATGGTATAAGTATATTTATAAGTAGATTGAAGCTCCTGTGATGTTGGGGTCCAATCATAATCCTTACCATCTAAAGAGAAAACAATTGTTACATCTTCAAGATTTTGACCAGGCACTATTATTGCAGTTGTAGAGGCTTTTTTATTATCATCAGCTATTTGAACAACTGGAGCAATATTTGCTTTTTTAGTTCCTGTAGTAACTTTACCATCTGCTAGATTGAAGCTTCCATCAACAATCACATCTTTTACACCAACAGTTAGTCCTGCTAGAGATGATAAGGTTTCATCTATCTTAATATTCAACACCAACTTTGAAAGTTTGTGATTAAATTTTAAATCTACATTTGGATTTGCTTTATTTTGCCCTTTTGCATTGTTAGAATACAGAAGATCTATAATAGCAAGATTTGATTGATCTGTTACATCTAACTTGTATATGTAATCAACAATCACTGTTTGATAAGGATAGTATGCAACAAAATCTAAGTCACCTTCGCTAGGAAAATTAATGGGTGCTGCTGCTGCAGTAAATTTACCTTCAGAATTAGTAGTATATTTTATATTACTCTTACCGTCGAAAATAGCTGTTTCAGACAATTCTGCACCTGCATTAAGTGCATAAATACCAATAGCGTCTCCATTTTCCCAACTAGTATCTGTAGCACGAGATTGCAACTCACCAATTTTACCAGAAAAATTTGCTTGATTTTTATCTGCTATAAGTCCACTATTTACATCCGTATCGCTACAAGATGCTAATATGGCTAAACCTATAAATAGAAATAAAAACTTTAAGTGTTTCATAGATTTTATATTTAAATAAATTATTTGTTTATTCTTTTGTTCTTTTAATCAACTTATCTCCAATGAGATAAACTAGTTTGACTTTTCACCTCAGTAGCATCTCCTAAATTGGGAAAGAAAGTAAAGCCTGTCAAATCTTCTAGTTCTGCAACAGAAACAACATTCTTATCATAAGATGTGCCTGAAGTTATATTCTTCATATTAAAAGCAATTGAGTGCCATTTCTTACTGCTCTTTTCCTGTTTCAATAATGCTTTATACATGTATTTTGGGATGGCTACTTCTTTTCCGTCCACATCAGTAGTATATTCAATTTGTCCCTTTGGTGGCAATATAACGCCTGTGACAACATATATCGTATCGTATCGTGAGTCTTCAACCCAACTTCTTAAGTCTTGCTCCAAGTCATTCCATACACCACTATTCATCTTCACATCTTGTACAGCCATATTGGTAGCATAAAAAGTAGTTCTATTTAAATCTCTTGTCGCACTTCTATCAGCGCTTGCCAACATATGCCCTCTGTTGTATTTTTTATTAGTCCATCCACTATTCACAATATTGGGTTGATATTTTTTAGGAATAATAGGATCAAAATCCCAATCATTAGTTCTGTTTCCACTTCTCATAAATATTGAGTGCATTGGATAAGCTATCCAATACGGAACGCTATTCTCTGTATCAAACATAATGGTGTAATTTCTCATAGTATTTGAGCCACTATATCCATTGAGCCAACTTGTGCTACCAACCATGTGAAGTGCTTTAAGAGAATTTGGTGCAGAACCCCCTTTTGTGTAGTATGGAAGTTCCATATAACTTGTTGCAGGTAACACCTCGCTTGATATTCCATTCAGGTTGATATTATAGCTATAAAGGCTCTCTCCTTGCAATGCATGGGGAATAGTCCATTTATAAGTAACCTTATCACCTAATTTAAAAACCACCTCAACACTATTTTCCTCCGTTGTAGGCAACAATAAAAAAGTTACACTTTTATTCACATCACTTCCTAAAGGAGTAAATAATAGTTTTCCTGTCGATTCAGTCTCTATAGTAAGTTCTCCAGTGGCTAATGAAAAAGCAGCTTCCGTTTTCACACCATTCACTTCAACAGTTAATCCCTCAAGAGAACCACTCTCTGTAGGCTCAATATTGAGAACAACTTTCGACAACACTCTGTGGAAGTCTAGGTTATTTTCAGCATTATTCTTGTCACTGTTTTTCAAGTTGTTGCTATACATCAAATCAACCTGTTCCGTAATATCTATTTTATAATTATACGCATTCAAGCTCGACTGATAAGGATAGTATGATATAAAATCTATTGTAGAACCATCTTCTGGATAATAGATTGCTTGATCATTATGAGTGAAAACTCCATTTCCTGTTGTTGAAAACGATAGATTGTCATAGTTTTCAATAATTGTTTCTTCTTTTAGTGTTCTGCCATTTTCGATAGCAAAGACACCAATTTTGTCTCCACTCTCCCAATTGACACCTACAACTCTTGTTTTAACACCTTCAAAAACCGATGTTTTGAAGCTTACTGGCACACCTTGAAGGTTGTGCAATTGATCATCCTCTTTATTACAAGCTGAAAGTGCAATTAAGACGATTAATGACGAGAAGTATAGTTTCTTTAGCATATAAAAGGTTTTATAACTACATTTAAAAAGAACTCCTCTACAAATAAAACATTGTTTTTAGATAGAGGAAAAAAAAGCGTTCTTCAAAATTACAGAATTTTTATTGAAACTACAAGCAATCATCGGTATTTTAACTTCGAAAAGTTGCTTTTGTGTTTTAAAGTAAAATTCGCTAATTGCATATTTATTATGATTTGAGGCATTTTCACCACGGCGATAACTGAAAAAGTTTTCAAAGCACTGTCTACCATGGTAAAAAAGCAATCGGCTCTTAAAAATTGCATCTACCATGGTAGAAGTAGTTGAAATTGCATAAAGTTTATTTTAGTGATTCAAGTTTTCCTCTTTATCTCTCAAAACTGTGGTTTTTTGTAGCAAAAGTGATTAATTATCTAGTAAATCTTTGTTTGCTTATTGCCAGGCTTTTTCTGATTGGATAAATTTTGATTAATCTGTGAAGTTTGTGCTTAGTTATTGCACAGTATTACGCTTTTTCCACATAAAAGGCTCATTTATCTTTTTTCCAAACTGATCTACCGTGGTGGATGCAATTTTCAAGAGATAAAACTCCAATCTACAATGGTGAAAACACTTTGAAAAAATTAAGCTGTTTTAGTGATGAAGAAATTGCACAAAGTAGATTTATTAAACAAAAAAGGAGTAGAGAAATATATCCTCTACTCCTTTGAGCTATAATAATATAGTTAAATAATTTAATTAAATATTTTAGGGCTCTGTAGTCACCAATTCATACTCTTTGGCATTTCTTAGTCCTGCAGTTCCAAAATATGCATCTAAATCGCCTTTTATAATTACCTCTACTTTATACATATCTGTATTGGCTTGCAGATTCAGCTCGTTGCGTAAAGCACCAGCCGGAAGCTGTACAGGCACAACATTGTTTTGGTCTGTCTCATCGGCATTATTGGCAATAATTATGTTTGTATTTGTAGCTCCATCTGCAGAGAATACATATTTATTATTAACAATAGAACCCACTATATAACCTTGCACCCAAACACCCTTTTCGCCTTGAAAAGATGTTGCCTCTGCTGTTGTATATGGATTATCTTTTGTGCCATCGTTTGTTCCTCTTTGTGTAATAGTAACAACTATTGGCGGCAAGTTATCATTATTAGGCGCAGTGATGGTAACCTCTGCTATTCGTGCCTCTTTTGCATCATTTGCAGTTGCAGAGAGTGTAATTGTAGCATCGTTATTTCCACTTGCAGGGTTTACAGATAACCAGCTAGCAGTTGTAGTTGCTGTCCACTCTACATTAGAAGCAACAACAATTGACTGACTACCAGCCTCTTTGCTGATAATAGCCGATTCGATATCAGTGACTAATGATGGTGGAGCAAAACGTGTAGACTCGTCATCACTCATCTGCACATCGTCTAAATTACGAATATTGAGTTGCCATTTTCCAAAGAATACCGACATGATGCCAACAATATCACCTTTACCTTTTGGTAGGAACTCATCTTTAAATGTAGCATTTATTGATGTGCCTAAAATGATAGTATTGCCGCTGGTATCAATAAGTATACGATCTGTTATCGATTTGTCGCCTTCTGAAAAATAGGTAAGGTTTTCGTACTTCTCAAACTGCACATTCTCTATTTTCACTAGCGTTGCATCGTAATATCCATCAAGAATCTCTTCGATAGTTAGTGTTTGTGGTTCAATCACAATATCAGTATCACCTACTTTTGCTCTAGCAGTTGAAAAACCTAGCTGTGTAGCCCCTCCATATTTCGACAAAACTGCATCTGCAAGGTCGATAGTTATCTCATCGCCCATATCAAATTCGTGCCACTCCTCATCAACACGGAAAGCCAACACGCCACCAGCTTCATCTTGCATATAGCCATTTTTGGGTGAAGTGCTGTTTGAAGCTACTCTATCTGATGTTACAACAGCTTTTAGTTGTGAAGGGTTTGTAATAGTCCATGTATCTTGTCCACTATTGGCATACAGTGCAAGAAGCTCATCAATAGTGATTAGCTCGCCTTGCTCTCTTTCTGGTAGTAAATCTACATAGTCTTCGCCAATATAGCCATCAACCCAATCGCTAATAGTGGCTTTTATTGGCACTATAGAAGGCATACCCGAACTGTCTAAAGTTAGTATCAGATTGTAAACATACTTCATTGAAGGGTCGAGCTGCTGCGCATTTGGAGTCCAAACAAACCTGCGCTCCCCTAAAGTGAATACAATTTCAATAGCTTGAAGATTTTGCCCTGGCACAACTATTGCTGTTGCCATTGCCGATTGATTATCGGCTGCAACACTTACATTGGGTGTAATATTTTTCTTTGTAGTGCCTATAGCTACTGTGCCATCTGTTAGAGCAAACTCTCCGTCTACTATTATGTCATTTATCGAAGCAGTAAGTCCTTCCAGCGAAGCTATATCACTGGCTAATTCAACACTAAACACTAGTTTAGAAAGTGCGTGATTAAAATCTAAATCTACATCATTAATATCTTTGCTTTCACCTTTTGCGTTGTCAGAATACAGAAGGTCGATAGCTGCAAGGTTAGATTGAGATGATACATCGATAGTGTATTTAAAATCTGTTATTGCTGCGTTATAGGGATAGTATGATACAAAATCCAACTCTCCAGTTTCAGGAAAATTAATTGGAGCACCTACTGGAGTAAAAGTTCCATCTCCTGTTGTAGTATACTTCACATTCGATTTTTCATCAAAAATAGTAGCATCAGATAATGGATTGCCTGCATTAATTGCATAAATACCAATTGCATCACCTGCATCCCACGAGTTGTTGGTAACGCGTGTTTGCAACTCTCCAATAGTTGCAGAGAAATTGGCTTGATTAGCATCACCCGTTAGCCCTCCTACATCAGAGTCGCTACAAGCTGCAAATAGCGCCATGCCTAGAAATATAAATAGATATTTTATCTGTTTCATAGATATATATTCTTTTTTAAAAAAATGATTTCAATGTTATTCAATAATCGGTTAATGGGTTCCATTATTTCCAATGTTCCAAACTTTTCTGCTTTTTCACCACTTCGCCATCTGCTAAGTTTGGGAAGAAGGTAAACCCTGTCAACTCTTCTAGTTCTGCTACAGATAAAACATACTCCTTGTAAGATGGACCTGAAGCAATATTTTCCATATTAAAAGCAATGGAGTGCCACTCCTTAGTAGTCTTATCCTGTTTTAGCAATGCTTTATACATATATTCTGGAACAGCAATTTCTTTACCATCGATATCTGTTGTAATCTTAAATTGATCTTCTGGATACAATATACTTCCTGTTACAACATACAGCGTGTCGTACTTTGCGTCTAGTGCCCAGTTACGAGTTTTGTTTTCCAATTCGTTCCATGTACCACTATTCATATTAGAGTTTTGTGGAACTATATTCGACACATAAAAAGTTGTTCTATTGATATCTCTTGTAGCGCTTCTATCTGCACTTGCTAGCATGTGTCCTCTATCGTACGGACCCGATACCCAGCCACTATTAACAACATTGGGCTGATATCTTTGAGGAATAATAGGGTCGAAAGTCCACTCATTTGTTCTGTTTCCAGAATCCATATATATTGGATGCAAAGGAAATGCTATCCAATAGGGAACGCTATGTAGCGTGTCATACATAACAGTGTAGTTTCGTATAGGTTGATCTTGTGGACCAGTATAGCCATTAAGCCAACTAGTGCTGCCAACCATATGAACAGCTTTAAATGAATGCGGAGCACTGTCTCCTGCAGTGTAATGAGGTATCTCCATATAGTTTGTGGCAGGAGTAACCTCACTTGACAAATCACCCAGCCTTATATTATAACTGTAGCGATTGCCTTGCTCTAGTGCATGAGGAACAGTCCATTTGTAAACATCTACATCATTTGCTTTAAACACTACTTCAATACTATTCCCCTCAGTAGTGGGTAGCAATATAGCGTTTACCACTTTCTTGGTTTCTGTGCCTGATGGTGTAATTATCAATTTACCAGTAGACGTATCGTCGATATTAAGCACTCCATCAGCAAGAGAGAAGGTAGCTTCTGTTTTTATTCCATTTATCTCAACGGTCAATCCTTTAAGCGAACCATTGCCTTTTGGAACCACATTTATAATAAGTTTTGATAGAGCTCTATTAAACTCCAATGTGTTGGTAGTATTGTCACTAGTAGCGTTTTTAAGATTATTGCTATACATCAAATCTACCTGTTGGGCTACATCAACTGGATAGTTGTAAGCAGTTATGTCTGCACTGTAAGGATAGTATGATATAAAATCTATTGCCGAATCATCCTCTGGATAATAAATAGGTTGATCATCGTGGGTAAATACTCCGTTTCCTGTTGTAGAAAACGAGAAGTTGTCGTAATTCTCAACAATTGTTCCTTCTTGTAGAGTAGATCCACTCTCTATAGCAAACACACCAATTTTATCTCCGTTCTCCCAGTTTGCTCCTATAACTCTTGTTTGAGCACCTTCAAAAATAGATGAATTAAAGCTTACTGCCATACCTTCTTGGTTGTGCAGTTTGTCATCCTCTTTGTTACAAGCAGCAAATGCTATTAGGATGATTAAAGACAGCGTGTATAATTTTCTCAGCATATCAAAATATTTTAATTAACAGTGTTAATAAAATCACTTTATTCTTCAAACTGTAAAAAGTTGACTTTCACCAAGTAAAAAGAATTAGTATTATCATTCAAATTTAATAATATTATCTCGAAACTAAAAATAGTTATAACACTT
>DUVZ01000087.1 GCA_012840785.1 Bacteroidales bacterium | reverse complement strand
GCTGTAATAGCAAGCAGTTTACCTGCTCCTTTACCCAAATCGGCTATGCCAGGGGCAACCAACCCCAATATAATAAGGGGGATAATGAAGGAGAGAAAATCAGAAAATATGGACGAGATGGTTACAAATATCCTCACACCCCACATTGGGAAAAACATGGATGCTACTATACCAGCAATAATAGCAATAATAACTTTTGGCAGTAAACCAATTTTAAATTTGAAGTTCATCTTGGCTCATTATTAATTGCTGTTTTTATTAAATGTCTTCTCTTCACCCTTTGCTAGCCTCACACCATACTCTCCATCTGACTTTGCCCAAGCTCGGTGCATCAAATCGGTATTGAATACCATTGATATATTTCCAAGTTTATCAACAGCTATTATGCCTCCACCTCCACCACCCATTGGATCTATTTTGTTGAAAATTACCTCTTCTGATGCTTCTTGAAGCGACATACCTTTGTATTCCATCAAAGCACTAATATCGTAAGCAACTACCCTTCGAATCCAATATTCGCCATGCCCAGTTCCAGAAATAGCAGCAGTATTGTTGTTGGCATAAGTTCCTGCACCTATTACAGGCACATCGCCTACTCGTCCCCATTTCTTACCCGACATTCCGCCCGTTGAAGTAGCTGCAGCAAGGTTTCCCTGTTTGTCTTTTACTGCACAACCAACTGTTCCTCTAGGATTTGCATCCTCTTCTTCATTTTTTATTCTTTCCAATTGTTCTTCACGTTGTTCAGTATTAAAATATGCATTGTCTACCATCTCTAATCCTTGCGATTGTGCAAAGAAAGAAGCTCCCTCACCAATCAGAAAAACATGCTCTGTGCTATCCATCACAAGGCGAGCACATTGTATAGGGTTTTTGATATCCTTTACTCCAGCAATGGCTCCGGCTTTAAAATTAGAACCATCCATAATGGCTGCATCCAATTCGTGAATCCCCTCTAAAGTTTTCACTGCCCCTTTGCCTGCATTAAATAGTGGACAATCTTCCATATACACAACTACAGCCTCTGCCACATCCAATGCACTAGCGCCATCTTGTAGCATATCGCTACCCAACTGAATAGCTTCAAGTAAATGTGTTTCGTATTGAGTTTTCATCTCTTCGTTTTTCACAAGACTACCAGCGCCGCCGTGCACAACTATTGCCCATTCCATTTCAGTAGGTTGCGATGGGGGAGTGGAGCATGCAAAAAGTAAAAATATTGGGACTAATAGGAGTAAATTTTTTCTACGCATGTCTATTAAGGTTTTAAATTGATACATCAGGTTTGTAATATTGACAAAACTACACAATTTTTAGAATATATAGGCTCTTATCGGGTGTTTATATAGTAAATAGTGCACTTTATAATAAAGTAAAGGGTGGTTCGCAATTATCGATAAAGGATGTAGGGATTAGCTTTGCGAAGCGTTTTGCAAAAGTATGCGAATTGAATGAAAATATATTTAATTGTTTTCGATGAACAGATGCAACTAATTACTACTTTCGTCGTCTTATTATTAAATAGAATACTGTTTTATTGCGGAATTAAAAAAAGTATAACAAAACAACATTTTCGTATGACAAAACTTACAATTGTTCTCTCTGTTTTTATGCTCACTAGTCTGTTTTGCTTAAATGCACAAGAAGACTTAGAGTTGAAACACCGCCACGAGTTGAAACTAAACTTAGGTAGCAGTGTGTTTATCGCTTTCCCTGAAGTATCTTATGAGTATCTTCTAAGCGAAGATATGACAGTGGGAACATCCGTCGGCTTTGGTTTCGATACGGAAGATAGCGATGGCTACAGTTTCAGAGCAACACCTTTCTTAAGATGGTTCTTTG
>DUVZ01000086.1 GCA_012840785.1 Bacteroidales bacterium | reverse complement strand
TGGCTCTAATTTGGGTAGGATATTCAATCTAGAACACCGAAATGTTATGCTACTTGTTGGATGTGGAGCTGCTGGAGCAGTAGCAGGTATTTTTAAAGCCCCTATTGCTGGCGTGGTGTTTGTAATTGAAGTGCTCTTGCTCGACCTTACCATGTCGTCAATTTTACCGCTACTTGTTACCTCTGTTACTGCAACCACCATTGCCTATATGCTCACTGGCACAAATGCAATGTTTGCATTTTCTCAAGTTGAAGGGTTTACTTTCGATCGCATCCCTCATGTTATACTCCTTGGCATTGCTTGTGGCTTTGTATCTCTCTATTTCACTAGAAGCATGAAATGGATAGAAGGTATATTTGGTAAACTCACTTATTGGAAAAAATTTCTTCTTGGAGGGGTAATGCTAAGTGTGCTCATTTTCTTCCTCCCACCTCTTTATGGTGAAGGATACATTACCATCGAAACCCTGTTGGCTGGAGATGACTCCTACAAAACCTTGATGGACGATAGCTTTTTCTACTTTTTAAAGAGTAGTTGGGGTATTATAGTGTTTGCGCTCTTAATTGTACTGACAAAGGTATTTGCTTCTAGCGCCACCAATGGTGCAGGTGGAACAGGTGGTATTTTTGCACCAACCCTGTTTTTAGGGTGTGTTGTAGGTTTTTTATACTCTTTTTCTCACAACTCTATTGGCTTTACTGGTGTATTGCCTCAAGAGAACTTCTCCCTTTTTGGAATGGCAGGTGTGATGGCAGGTGTGATGCACGCACCACTCACAGGCACCTTTTTAATAGCAGAGCTAACTGGCGGATACGACCTATTTCTCCCTTTAATGATGGTGTCTATAAGCTCATACGCAACTATTATTCTGTTTGAGAAACATAATATCTACTCAACACAATTAGCTAAAAAAGGAGAACTAATAACTCACCACAAAGATAAGGCTGTTCTCACTTTCCTTCATATAGAGTCGCTATTAGAAACAAACTTAGAAGTGGTGAAACCTGACATGACACTAGGTGAAATGGTGAAAGTAATTTCAAAATGTAAAAGAAACATTTTTCCTGTAGTGAATGACGACGGTGTTTTGGTGGGAATTATTCTCTTAAATGATATACGAAACATTATTTTCAGGCCTGAACTATACGATAGGTTTAAAGTGTCTAAACTTATGACAAATGCCCCTGCTCAAATAAAAACAAGTATGACAATGGAAGAGATTATGGACCTTTTTGAAGATACAAAAGCTTGGAATTTACCTGTAACAGACAATGAGGGAAAATATAAAGGCATTATGTCTCAATCATCCATTTTTAATGCATACAGAGATGTATTAGTTGAACATTACTCAGAAGAATAGACAAACATCATGATAAAGAAAGATTTTCGGATTGTATTTTTAGGAACACCAGCCTTTGCAGTGGAAACACTAAGGCTTTTAGTTGAGAATCTATATAATGTAGTGGGTGTGGTAACTATGCCCGACAAGCCAGCTGGAAGAGGGCACAGGCTGCAAGAATCGGATGTAAAGAAGTATGCAAAGTCTCAGAATCTACCTGTTCTACAGCCTGTAAACCTAAGGGATAAAGATTTTATTGAAGAATTAAAAGCTTTAAATGCTGATTTAAATATTGTTGTGGCATTTCGTATGCTTCCAGAAGTGGTGTGGGATATGCCCAAGCATGGAACCTACAACTTGCATGGCTCGCTCTTGCCACAATATCGAGGGGCAGCGCCTATCAATTGGGCTATAATAAATGGGGAGAAAGAGACTGGAATTACCACCTTTAAGTTAGTACACGAAATAGATACTGGCAAAATTGCCCGTCAATCGAAAGTTGATATTGGAGAGAGAGACAATGCAGGAACTATACACGACAAGTTAATGGTAGTGGGCGCAAAGCTGATACTTAAAACAGTAGATGCTATTATCGATGGCAGCATCACACTAGAAGCACAAGAAGCAGGCCTGGAGCAACTAAAGCCTGCACCCAAAATATTTAAAGAGACTTGTAGAATTGATTGGAACTCTACAGCTCAAGAGATTGACTGCTTTATAAGGGGGCTATCGCCCTACCCTGCTGCTCATACAACACTTGAGAGAGAAGATGAAGTATTCAACATTAAAATTTTTGACTCCCAACCGATAATAGAAAAGCATAATTATAGTATTGGAACAATTGTGCAGCCCCAACCAAAACAAATAGATGTAGCTGTAGTCAATGGTTTTATTAGAATTTTAGAGCTTCAAGTTCAAGGTAGAAAGCGCATGAAAGCAGTTGATTTC
>DUVZ01000085.1 GCA_012840785.1 Bacteroidales bacterium | reverse complement strand
TTTGGTGAAACGAGAACCAAAAGAAAATAACAACTGCAAAAACTGCAAATAGCGCATATAGTCTTTGACGAACTTCGTCTGGTCCCATTTCTACAATTACAGGTTCATCTTTAGTTCTTTCCTTTTTGATAGCTTTTTGTGCTGGATCGGGTAGTTTGTTTTTGTTTGAAAGCCAAACTACAACTGAAATCAACATAGCAAAAATAGCTATTCCAAATGCATAATGGAATCCTTTGTTAAACACATCAAGATATTGGTTGGCAAAAGCCATTAGGTCTGTTTGTACTGTAGTACTAACAGTTGTAGAAAGTTCTGCGAAACGAGCTCCTGCTTCGGGAGAAAGAGTTCCTTTGATATATCCGTGGCACAAGGCTGGTAAATCTGGATTGTAGATAAAGCCATTTCTTTGCACCCACCAGTTACGAATTCCTACTGCTAATAGAGGAGCAAAAAGTGCACCTACATTAATAAACATATAGAAAATTTGAAATCCTGTATCTCGTTTGTCTTCATATTCTGGGTTATCGTACATTTGGCCAACAACAGCTTGCAAGTTTCCTTTAAACAGACCGTTGCCAAAGGCAATGATAAATAGACCGAAACAGGTGAGTGTTAAATAAAGCGCAAAGTTGGGAACTGGTGTTGGTGATGGGATAGCAATTAGAGCATACCCAACTGTCATCATAATTAGACCAGCCAAAATAGTTCCTTTATATTTCTTAGTTTTATCGGCAATAAGGCCACCAACTAGCGCTAAGAGATAAATTAAGGCATAAAAAACTGAGTAAATAATGGTTGCAGGAGTTTTTTCCAAACCAAATTTTGACATAAGGAAGAGCGAAAGAATCGCCATCATTATGTAAAAACCGAAGCGTTCGCCCATATTTGAAAGGGCAGCTCCAATTAATCCTTTAGGATGATTTTTAAACATAGATCGTGACTTAATTGGTTAGTAATTCTGTTAATCTCTACTTTTTATAATCTTTGTTTAATTGCAAGTCTTATTGATTCATTGATTGTTTAAATCTTCACTTTAGCCTTGTTTTAACAAAGAGCGAAAAGCTGTAGTTCTCTTTTCATTGTAAAATCAAATGCAAATATAAAAAGATTTTAATGATTTTCACCGAATTTTCTTTTTTCTATTCCTTAAATCTGTTTCAAATAGTGTGTTTAAGAAATATTGAGGATTAATTTAAGGTTTAATATTGCTAATCTGTTATTTATAACAATAATAGCTGGTGGGTTATACTTTTTTATTAAAACCTCTTGCTATTGTAAATAAAAAATCAATTACATTTGTGCATATAGTTTTTTAATTAAAGATTGAACTACAAAATTTATTACTTCCATTGTGGCATGTTTTTTATAATAAGATGAGGTTGTACTTAATGTGTTGGAACTAAAACATAGACACCTATCATGCCATGAAACCCTGTCGAAGACATTGATGGGATTTTTTAATTTATATGGGTTTGTTGTCTATTTGTGCTGATATGCTTATGGTTGCAAAGGTACTCTATAAAAGATAAGAAAATGATAAGTGGCGCTGCTTTAACTAACAACAAAGGAAGAGGAAACATTAACAATGAAAATTAGCTTGAAAAATGGGACACACTAATTATATAGAGCCAGCAAATCACCTTAAAAATATTTCGGAATATTATCTCTCTGTTAAGTTGCGAGATATTGCTCAGATGAATGCTGAAGGTAAGGATGTTATTAATCTTGGTATTGGAAACCCCGACTTGCCACCTTCTGAATATGTAGTAAATGAATTATGCAAAGCTGCTGCACGCAGCGATATTCACGGGTATCAACCATGCACCGGAATCCCCGAGTTGACACAGGCTTACTCAAGCTGGTACAGCAGAATGTATGGTGTCGAGCTTTCTACTTCAGAAATTCTTCCTCTTGGTGGATCTAAAGAGGGAATAGTACAGGTTTCATTGGCTTTTCTTAATCCAGGAGACGGTGTTTTGATTCCTAATCCTGGACACCTCTCGTATACATCTGTGTCAAAACTGATGAATGTCAATGTTATTCCATATGATTTAATTGAATCTGATAATTGGCACCCTGATTTTGAAGCATTAGAAAAAATGGATCTTTCTAATGTGAAACTTATGTGGGTAAACTATCCTAATATGCCTACTGGTGGTAATGCAAGCATTGAACTGTTTGAGAAATTAGTGGCTTTTGGTAAAAAGCATTCAATTTTAATTTGTCACGACAATTCATATAGTTTTATTTTAAATGATAAGCCATTAAGCATATTGCAAGTGGATGGAGCAAAAGATGTTTGTATAGAATTAAACTCTATGAGCAACTCTCACAATATGGCAGGATGGCGAATGGGAGTGTTGGTATCTAATGAGCAATTTGTGAAATGGATTGTAAAAGTGAAGAGTAATACAGATTGTGGTCAGTTTAAACCTTTGCAAATGGCAACCATTAAAGCTCTAGATACCCCAAAACAGTGGCATGATAATATGAACTTGCTTTACGAGCAACGCCGACTTTGGGCATATAAAATATTGAGTATTATGGGTTGCACCTATTTTACCAATCAAGCAGGGCTATATGTGTGGGCAAAGATTGCAGATGATGAGAAGAATAGCGAAACTTTAATAGACGATTTGTTGCATAAAGCACATGTTTTTCTGACCCCTGGTTTTATTTATGGGAGTAATGGTGATAGATACATTCGTATGTCACTAGGTAGTTCGGCTGCTACTATTAAGGAGGCTTATGAGCGAATAGCTGATTTTTTAGTAAATAGAAGCCATTCAAAATAAGCTATGGAGGTAGAATCAATTCTTTTGTCTGGTATAGATGAAAAGCGACCTCTGGTAATTTCAGGCCCATGTAGTGCAGAAACAGAAGAGCAGGTGATGCAGGTTGCTAGAGAATTGTCCTCGATGGGGGTTAAAATATTTAGAGCTGGCATTTGGAAACCACGCACCAAGCCCGGAGGCTTTGAGGGTGTGGGTTCTATTGGGCTTAAGTGGTTGCAGCGAATAAAAGAAGAGACTGGAATGCTTGTTGTCACAGAGGTTGCAACTAAAAAGCATGTGATTGAAGCCCTTAAACACGATATAGATATGCTTTGGATTGGGGCTCGTACTACAGCCAATCCTTTTGCAGTACAAGAAATTGCTGATACCTTAAAAGGCATAGATATTCCTGTGCTGATAAAAAATCCGGTAAATGTTGATTTGGAGCTTTGGATAGGAGCTTTTGAACGTCTCAGTAATGCGGGCATCACTCGCTTAGGGGCTATTCATCGTGGATTTAGTTCCGCAGATAAGAATGTTTACCGCAATCTTCCGCAGTGGCATATCCCCATAGAATTAAAAAGACGTTATCCTGATTTGCCTATTCTTTGCGATCCCAGTCATATTAGTGGTAATCGTAACTTAATAAAAACAATT
>DUVZ01000084.1 GCA_012840785.1 Bacteroidales bacterium | reverse complement strand
CTAAGACCAAATATAATATTGCGTTGTGAAACGGAATATTTAAACGTCTTTTGAGTAAAAAAAGCTGCCATCCATTTTCCAAAAAGAGCAACTATAGATAATACCACAGCTATTAAAATGGCTTTATATCCTTCAAAAATAACAGTTATATTTACTAGCATTCCCACAGAGATAAGAAAAATGGGGATAAACAGCGCATTTCCTATAAACTCTATTCTATTCATAAGTGCAGAGCTGTGTGGTATCAACTTATTTAAAGCCAACCCTGCAGCAAATGCCCCAATAATAGGTTCTATCCCGCCTATTTCAGCCAAAAAACCTGCTAAAAAAACGATGAAAACTACAAAAATATAGTGAGAGTATTTTTCACTCTCCATTTTCTCGAAGTACCACTTTGCAATTTTAGGAATGATAAAGAAAACAATACCAGAAAAAACAATTAAAGAGATGAGCAACTTTAGCAGGAACTGAAACTCGAACGCCCCCTGGCTGCTGTTTATTATAATAGCTAAAATAATAAGTACTGCAGTGTCGGTTAGTATTGTTCCGCCCACTGTAATGGCTACAGCTTGATTCTTAGATACACCCATTCTACTAACAATTGGATAGGTTACCAAGGTGTGAGTAGAGAACATACTTGCTGTAAGAAAACTAGCATAGACATCATATCCTAGCAAGTACCGCATAACAGGATAACCTATTACAAGAGGTATGATAAATGTGAAGATACCAAACACAACACTCTTGTTTTGATTGGCTTTAAACTCCCTCAAATCGAGCTCGAGCCCCACAATAAACATAATATAAAGCAACCCAATAGTTGAAAACATATTAATAGCCTCGCCATTCTGTATAAAATTAAGCCCATGAGGACCAACTAAAACACCTGCAAGTATCAATCCAATAATACTTGGTATATTGAGCCGTTTAAGCAGTAGTGGCGAAACAAGCACAATAAGCAAAAGCAGCCCAAAAACAAGCACTGGATTTGTAAAAGGCAGTGCAAAATGATGGGATAAATCTGATATAAATCTTTCCATATATAGTTCTCTTTTCTGATAGTTTTAGGTGGCGAAGTTACAACTATTTTCTTAATAGAGGGGAGAAAATATTGCATAATTCGAGTTATAACAGCTGATTGAAAAAGATGAGCCTCTCTTTTGATAAGTAAAAAGAAAAACAAAGGATGAATAATAGACCAAATAATGAAAAACTGCAAATAGAGCATCATAAAACCAAGATTTAGTGAGAGATAACACACGAAATCTAAATTATATGAGATTCGTTGAATAAAAAAGAAATAAATAGCTATTTTTGTAAAATAAACAAACAACGAAAAATCCACAAATGATCAATCGAATATTAATCCGTATTAGGGTTATCCAAATAGTATATGCTTGGTATCAAAACAGAGACAAAGACTTAAATCAAGTAGAACGAGAGTTCCTTTTAGGATTACAAAAATCTTATGACCTCTATTACTACTTTCTACAGTTGATGATAGAGCTAACAGATTTGCACGAAGAGCGTGTGAGCACAAAAAAGAATAAGTTTTTGCCCACAGACGAAGATTTGAATCCAAATATGAATATAATAAACAATCAGTTTATTAATCAACTTCGAAACAACTCAATGTTTGTTAGCTATATAGCAAACAGACCGATGTCATGGGAATCTAATAGAAGTTTTTTAAGAGGCTTATTAGATGATATTTTATTGTCTGATGTCTATAAAGAGTATGCTCAGATAGAGAAACCAACTTATAGTGACGACAAAGATTTTTGGAGAAAGAGTTTCAGAACTTTTATTCAAAGAAACGAAAAACTGGATGAGATACTTGAAGATGAAAGTATTTTTTGGAACGATGATATAGAGATAGTTCAATCTTTTGTTATTAAAACAATAAAACAGTTCAAAAAAACAGAAGGCGAAGATTATCAACTATTGCCCATGTTTAACGACGACGAGGATAGAGATTATGCAACAACACTATTACGCGAAACCTTGGCAAATGCCAAAGAGTATCGTGAGTTGATTGCTAAAAATGCAGACAACTGGGATTTCGAACGAATTGCTTACATGGATGTTGTAATAATGCAGGTGGCAATAGCCGAGTTGTATACATTTGACAGTATTCCGATAAGGGTAACGCTCAACGAATATATCGACCTCGCAAAATCGTATAGTACACCTAAAAGCAGTACTTTTATAAATGGCGTGTTGGACGCTATTGTAACAGAATTGAAAAAAGAGAAACCCTTTTTCAAAAACTAAAAAGAACAGTTTACAAACAATTTAACAAATAAAAATTATGAATATTTTATTACAAGCCTCTGCAGGCTCAATGCTAATTCCAATGGTGGCTGTTATAGCCATATTCTACTTCTTTATGATTCGCCCACAACAAAAGAAGCAAAAAGCTTTACAAAAAGCACGCGAAGCTATGAAAAGTGGTGACAAGGTAATTACTGCTGGTGGTATTCACGGAAGAATAAAAGAGGCAAAAGAGACCTATTTTCTTTTAGAAGTTTCTAATGGTGTTGTTATCAAGGTTGACAAAGCATCAGTATTTGCATCGGCTAGTGATGTTGTTGCAAACTAAGTTTTCTTAAAAACAACAATGTTGGCAATGCTGACATTTTTTTATCGAACAGTAGCTTCTTTCTACATAGAAACAAGTTGCTGCCTATTGAGCATAATATTCTAAAATTAAAAATAAGATAATATGTCCCTCAAAAATATTATTATAGACTCATGGGATAAACTCCAAACTACTTTTAAAACAGTTAATTGGAGCAAAGTAGGTCCTTTTTTCTTATTTTTAATTTTAGCTTTTGTGTTTTGGCTTCTACTCTTTTTCGAACGAACAACCGATGGTAGCTATTCCATCCCTCTGAAATACACAAACTTCCCTATGGATGAGGTTTTTACTGAAAACAGACCCTCTCAAATAGATGTAAAAATAAGAGATAAAGGCAATAATTTATTAAGATATTTGTTCAGAAAAAGAGACTCTCTTGTTATTGATGTATCGGAAGCTCAACGAAATAATAAAACAACCCTACAAGGCAACGAGCTTACACAGCTAATTCACACAAAGCTGTCTGCAGATGCACAAATTATAGGGTATATGCCCGCAAGTATTCAAATTGAAACACACAAACTATACAGTAAAACAGTTCCTGTAGTGTTTGATGGAGATATGAGAACTGATGCAAGCAACTTAATTGTTGGTGAAAGCTCAGTGTTGATTATTCCAAGTGAGGTAAAAATTCGTGGTTCTAAAGAACAGCTAGAAAACATAACAGAAATTACTACAGAGCACACACCATTTGAAAATCTAAAAGCAACCTCACAACTTCCTGCAAAGCTAAAACCTATAGAAGGCGTTATTATAGAACCAAAGTTGGTAGAAGTATACATACCTATATATGAATATACTGAAAAAGAGTTCGATATACCTATACTTTCAAAAAACAGCCCCAACTCATTAGATGTTAAGTTTTTCCCTTCTAAAGTAAAAGTTTCTTTTTATGTTACCCTCGATGATTATAAAAGGATTTCGGAAGATGATTTTAAAATAGTGATAGACTACAATCTACTAAGAACAATAAATAGCGAGCAGGTAGAGCTGAGCCTCACAAGCCTTCCTCCATTCGTGAGAAATCCGAAAATTACACCAGAAACTGTAGAGTTTTTGTTCGAGCACAAATAAAACAATTGAGGATATGATTAAAATAGGCATAACAGGTGGAATAGGTAGTGGAAAATCTACTGTATCTACCCTTTTTAAACTGCATGGAGTGCCTGTATATAATGCTGACGAAGAGACAAAAAAACTCAACAACAACTCCCCTATCATTAGAGAGCAGTTAATAAATCATTTTGGTGAAGATTTATACATCAACAATGTGTTGGACAAAAAAAAGTTTGCCAATATAATCTTCAATGATGCAAAAAAACTCGAACTTGCCAACTCCATTATCCATCCCGAAGTGCTAAAACACTTTATAGGTTGGTGCGAAAAGCACTCAAACCATACAATTGTAGCACTTGAAGCAGCCATACTGATAGAAGCCAATTTTCACAACTATTTGGACAAAGTTGTAGTAGTGTATTCTCCTCTACAAGTAAGAGTAGAGCGTGTAAGTAAGCGTGACAAGATTACTGCGGAGATGATAGAAAACCGGATAAAACACCAAATGCCTGAATCTGAAAAGATAGGACTATCGGATTATATGATTATAAACGACCATCGAAGCTCATTGATAAAACAGGTTGAAAAGCTACTTGATGAGGTAGGAAACTGTGCAAAAAGCACACAATAATCAATAGACTAACAAGTTGGCAGAAATCTTTTTTTGCGTATACCAATAAATTTAGCTATTTTTGTAGCTTATATTTATCAAATAAAAAAAAGATTATGGTAGAAAAGATTGGAATTGACGCTGGGAAAGTGTGGACAAAATTAGAAGAAGAAGGTCGTATGAATGTTAGAAGCTTACGAAATGCTATTAAACTTACAGAGAGAGATACATTTGCCGCTATTGGTTGGTTAGCCAAAGAGGGTAAACTTACACTCGAAAAAGATGGAAGAGACTTTTATGTTGAACTATCTTAGTAAACTAGCAACGCTACAAATCACGGCCGTGTTTGTAGCACAATTAAACAAAACTGTCTTTTGAATAATTCAAAGAAAGACAGTTTTTTTATACCTGCATATTTCTTATTTTTGTAAACGAAGAGACAATAACCAACAATATTATCATCTATGAGAACAAAACACATTTTACTCGCTACCACACTATTTGTATTATCAGTATTGTTTAACACAGCTGAAGCATGTACTACTGCCGTGATTGCAGCTAAAAACAGCGCTAGTGGCAAAAGCATGATTTGGAAACTAAGAGACACCGACAATCTTAAAAATGCTATGCGCTATTTCAACGATGGCACCTACACCTATCTAGGACTAGTAAACTCTAACGATACCCTTGGCGAGCATGTGTGGGGAGGGTCGAACAGTGTAGGGTTTG